>JACRMB010000002.1 GCA_016235065.1 Actinomycetota bacterium
CTGGTCCACGGAATATCTGTAGAGGAAGACCACACCGAGGAGCACCAGCACGATGCCGATCAGGTTGAACCAGAACTGGGGGCTGGAGATGAAGCGGGGGGATGAAGGCCGTCCCGCATCCGGCGCCGTTTCAGATGAGGCAGTGGCCGGTTCGGCTGGTATCTCAGGTTGGGCTGGTGTATGAACCGGTGCCGGCGGTTCCTGTGGTTCTACCGGTGTGACGTCTCGTATCAGTCCTGCAGACTCAGGCCGTCTGGTCTCAGACGCTGGTTCTGCCCCGGCCGCCTTCTCCAGGCGCGGCTCCTCGAGTTTCTCGCTGATCATCCAGAGCGCGAGTCTTATGTCATCGAGGTCTTCCTCGATCTTGCCCAGACGCTCATTGATGGAATCTTCGTCTGCAGAGCTCATTACTCCCCCGATGCAGAGCGGCTTGATATTGCGTCAATTTCGGCTTTGTAGTCAAAAACATTAGCAGCTGGAAGAGGCAGAAACCAGCTCTGAACGCGAAAAAAGGAGGGCGGCCCTTCGGGCCGCCCTCCCATACTCCCTGTCTTCTTCAAGGATCTTTCCTAGAAGTACCTGTCGAGCAGATTCTGAAGCATCGCCGCATGGCGCGCCTCATCGTGCGCGGCGGTGTCGAAGAACGATGCTATCTCCTTCTTGCCGTCCGCGTCGGCAACCCTCATGCCATCGTGCTTGCCGTCGACGGCTTCCTTCTCTCCGGCGAGCATCTTCTCGATCTCGCCCTTGAGATCGCCGATGTTCCCCGCCAGGTATTTGAAGCGCGAACCATGGCCTGCCTCGTCCATGGCAATGCTTCTCAAAGTCTGTGCCACCTCGGTCCTGCCTTCGTTGTCAGCCTTGAGGGCCATCGCCAGGTACTGGATCACTTCCCAGGTCTCACCCTTGATCTCGGTCGCCATGCATTCTTCTGTCGTTGCGGTGGTCTCAGCCATTTGCTTCTCCCTTCACTGGATCTTTTTTGATTTTATTTAAGGCTCGGCATTCAGCCGTCCGCTATGGGCACGATATTTAATACCCCCTAAAACAAGACTATAAACATCCACTTTAAGGGATTGCCCCGGCTTGCGTGCCTACATTTTCCCGGCGTGCCGGGAATCGAAACTCGATGCGCTGGTTCTGGCGAACAAGGCTGCTTCATTCTGGGCCAGCTGGGCGAAATTAACACTCGCAAACATATTCGCGAGTGTTTTGCCGATATGTTCCAGCTCTTCGTGGACGCCGCAGTATTTTTCCCGAGGGCATTCGCCAGGCCTGATAAAACAGCTGTTCAGGGCGACCGGTCCCTCGATCGCCTCGATGACATCAAGAAGGGTTATATCCTCCGGGGCTCTGGAAAGCGTTATCCCGCCGCCGACACCCCTGTGGGTCGTCACGATCTCCGCCTGGGCCAGCTTCTGGACGATCTTGGCGAGATACTCTTTTGGCACATACTGAGCCCGGGCGATCTCCTGGATCCTTGCCTGGGGATTGGCGGCAAGGTAGATGACAGCGCGCATGGCGTAATCGGCTTGTCTGGTCAGCTGCATTCTGCCTCGATTCTTCGGATTCACGAAAGCGGATAAATTATACCCGCAATTATGACATTGTAATCGCGAAGGCTCATGGCGTGAGATTTATCGGCGCCGGCTGGTTAACGGCGCCAGCTCGCGCAGGTTTTCGCCATGAAGATGTTAGCCATATGGAAATTTGAGGGATAAAAAACCGCTGCATTAACAAATCATCTTCCAGGAGGGACGATGTCCGGGACCACGTCTGAACGCAAGCCGTCACTGGCCGGACTGTCAGTCGTCGTGACGATGTTGGCCGTACTGTGCCTGGCCGCGGGTTGCGGTGACGAAGCCGGCAGGAACGGTACGGTATCCGGGGATGAGACCTCAGCCGTATCGCCGAGGAAAGCCGACGTCATCGTATTCATCCGCGCCGGCGAGGTCTGGGCGATAAATCCGGAAAACGGAATCGAGCGTCAGGTCACCAGCGACGGCAGCATCAAGAGCTGGCCGCGCCTGTCGCCGGACGGCGCCCAGATCCTCTACCAGGTGTCGCCGGGTGGCGACGGCCGCTTCAGCGATATCTGGCGAGTCGGCCTCGCGGAGGGCAGCACGCCCGATTGCATCCGTGAGAGTGGTGGTTTTCCTGCCTGGTCCACCGACGGCAAGTCCATCGCCTTTGTGCGGAAGAGTCCGGCCCACGATAACCAGCAGACCGACGACATCGCTGTGATCAGTGCGGACGATCCTGGCGGCGCCGAGCAGATCCTTACCGATCATAAGAATGTGGTCGACAGCGGCGGTCCCCTGGCGGTCCAGAACCTCGAGTACTCGCCCGATGGCGGCAAATATATCTATTTCATGCGGGGCCGGCGCTCGGATTCGCGCTGGCTGGCGCGGGTGGAAGTGGCGACGAAGCAGGAGGAAGACCTGCTGGCTCCGCCAGGATCTATGCCGGAAGCCCTCGCCGACGGCGGCTTCAGCCTGTTCAATGTGAGCCAGATGGAAGGGCGCCGGGCGCTCATATCCCGGGGCGGCCTGACCGCCGGCGACTTCCAGCAGAACCAGATGATCTATATCAGGTTCCTGGAGCCACCGCTCGATGACAGCCTCATCGAGGACTCAGCCGGGAGCATCAATCCCAGCCTCAAACCGGACAACACCCGCTTCGCCTACGAGAACGCCGGTGTTATCTACAAGCATAACCTCGCCGGCGGCCCTGGCATCGAAAAGATCGCTGATGGCAGCATGCCGGACTGGGGTATGTCGGCAGTCGGCCCCGGATTCGACGATGACGGCGATACCCTTACGACCGGGACGACCACATCGACGACCGGTACAGGCACTACCACCAGCGATAATAGCGGCGAAAACGGCTCTGGAGGAACACATCCCTGCGCCGACGGGCCACGCAACGACGACTACATCCGCAACGGTGATTTCGAGTTGGGCCTCGCCGACTGGCAGGTCGTCGATATAAAGAAGAAGGGAGTGAACCGGGTCGAGGTAACGGATGATCCGGATTGCGGCACGGTGCTGACCTTCACCCGCGCGAACTCGGGCAATGACGGCGGCATGTCGGCAGTGGCCCAGGACCTCGATGTGAAGGTAGATGACCTCAGAAAACTGAGCCTGCGGCTGGTGACTTCCATCGAAAGTCAGGACCTTTCGGGGGATGGCTGGTACGGCGGCGAGTCTCCGGCATTCGTCACGGTTGAATACACCACAATCGAAGGAGTTGCAAAAACCTGGTCGCATGGCCTTGTGATCAGCGGCCCGGTGAACTATCCAGACCGCGACCAGATAATTCCCGCCAGGCAGTGGTTAACCTGGGACAGCCCCGACCTTATGGCCGAGCTTCCCGGCGTCGACCGTATCACGAAAATCACCATAGGCGGCAGCGGCTGGGATTTCCAGAGTCGGATCGGCCGGGTCTGGCTTCGGGGTAAGCACTAAAAATGATTCTGGAGGCGGGGACGGCCGCCTGACTGAACAGGTTTGCGGCTCTCCTAGTTCCCCAGCAGCTTCTGCACAGCGTCCTGGGCGGCGTTCAGTACCGGCGAAGGCAATACTCCAAGTAGCAGCACGCCGGCTGCCGCCAGCCCGATTCCCAGGCTGAGATCCCACGACCTGCCGTCCACCTTTTCCGACGCAGCCTCTCCAGGTTCACGCATGTACATGTACACGATCACCCGCAGGTAGAAGAAGGCCGAGACCAGGCTGAACAGCGCGCCCACTACCGCAAGCCAGGGTAAGCCAGCGTCGACCACGGCCGAGAATAGATAGAACTTGGCCAGGAAGCCGGCGGTCGGTGGCACTCCGGTGAGCGACAGCATGAACAGGGCCATCACTCCCGCGGCCCAGGGGAAGCGCTTGCCCATCCCCGCGATCTCATCGAGGCTGTCAGTGAAATTCTCGCTGTTGTTGGAGAGGTGCACCAGCACTGCGAAAGCGCCCATATTCATGAAGGCATAGGCCGCCAGGTAGAAAAGTATCGAAGACATGCCCAGGTTACGGCCGCTGTCTCCCGTAGCGACCACCGCCAGCAGCAGGTAGCCCACGTGGCCGATGCTGGAAAAGGCCAGCATCCGCTTGAGGTCCTTCTGGACCAGCGCCATGGTGGAACCGACGACCATGGTCGCTATGGACAGCGCCATCATCAGTGGCACCCAGATCTCGCTCTGGCTTCCCAGGATCATCGTGAAGAATTTTAGTATCGCGGCGAAGCCGGCGATCTTGGGGCCTACCGACAGGAAGGCGGCCGCCGGCGTTGGCGAACCCTGGTAGACGTCCGGCGCCCAGTTGTGGAAGGGCGCGGCGCTGACCTTGAAGGCGAAGCCGGCCAGTATCAGCACCACGGCTATCACCAGAGGCGCCTGGGGGACCGGTCCCAGGTTGATGGCGTCGCTTATCGCCTCATAGTTTGTTGAGCCGGTGAGCCCGTAGAGGATGGCAACTCCGAACAGCAGGAAGTTTGAGGCGAAGGCTCCCGTCAGGAAATATTTCATCGCCGCCTCTATCGAGCGCTCCTCGTAGCGGAAGAAGCCTGCCAGCAGGTATGAGGACAGAGCCATCAGCTCCAGCCCGACGAAGAAGGTGATCAGGTCGATAGCCTCGGCCATGACGATCATGCCGATGGTGGTGAATAGAATCAGCGCGTAATAATCGCCCAGCAGGCGCTGTTTTTTATGCAGATGCTTCTCCGAGATGAGCATCGCCAGCGTCGCCACGCCGAGCAGCAGGATCTTGAAGAAGACCGAATATTTGTCGAGGGCGATGCTGTTGTTGAAAGCGGTGTACTCATCGCCGCTGGCGAGCCAGGTGGAGAGGGCCGCAGTTATGCAGGCGAATATGCCGAGCCAGCTGAGGCCGCGCCGGCCTTCTTCCGGCAGAAGGGGATCCACCAGCAGGATCACCACTGCCGTGACGATCAGCATCAGTTCAGGCATGATGGAGAGCAGGTCTTCAGTCATCTAGAACAGCCCTCCCAGGGAAGCGAAGATCCTCTCGACGGCATTGCCGCTTTCGGCCATGTAAGGGGCCATCTTCTCAGTCAGCCTCGCGGCCGGTGGCTGGATCAGCTCCAGGAAAGTGTTGGGATAGACGCCCGCCCAGATCGCCAGGAAGCCCAGCGGCAGCAGGCAGACGATCTCACGCAGGGAGTAGTCGGGCAGCTTGTACCATTTCTCGTCGCGCAGCTTTGTGAACATCACCCGCTGGAACATCCAGAGCAGGTAGGCTGCCGCCAGGATGATTCCGAGCGATGCGATCGCAGCCAGCACCTTGCTGTAGGTGAACAGGCCGACCAGGCTGAGGAACTCGCCCACGAATCCCGAGAGGCCGGGGAGTCCCAGCGAGGCCAGGGTGAAGAACAGCAGGAAGCCGGCCATGACCGGGAATGGGCCCGCGAGCCCACCCATATCGGCGATCTCCCGTGTATGCAGGCGTTCGTAAAGGAAGCCCACCATAAGGAAGAGGGCGCCGGTGAGCAGGCCGTGGCTGAACATGACCATGATGCCGCCCTCGATACCGACGAGGTTAAGCGCAAAGATGCCGGCAGTGACGAAGCCCATATGACTGACGCTGGAATAGGCGACCAGCTTCTTGAGGTCTTTCTGCGCCAGTGAGACCAGGGCCCCGTAGATGATGGCGATAAGCGACAGCACCAGGATCCAGGGGGCGAAGGTGACTACAGCGTCGGGGAACAGCGGGATGCAGAGTCGCAGCATTCCATAGCCGCCCACTTTCAGCAGCACGCCGGCCAGGATGACGCTGCCCGCGGTTGGCGCTTCCACATGGGCATCCGGGAGCCAGGTATGCAGCGGCCACATGGGCACCTTGACCGCGAAGGCGATAAAGAATGCCAGGAAGGCCCAGAACTGCACCTGGTACGAGAATACGGCTTTCTCCAGCAGGCCCATGTCGAAGATCGGCGTCGCGTACTGGTTGTCCCGCGCCAGGTAGGCGATTGCGACGATGGCGATCAGCATCAGCAGGCTGCCGGCGAAGGTGAACAGGAAGAACTTTACGGCGGCATAGATGCGGCGCGGCCCGCCCCAGACCCCGATGATGAAATACATGGGGATCAGCATGACTTCCCAGAAGACATAGAAGAGCAGCAGGTCACGGGCGCAGAAGACGCCGATCATGCCGGTCTCGAGGAAGAGGAAGGCGGCGAAGAACTGAAGCTCCCGTTCCTTGATGTAATTCCATGAGGCCGGGATGATGATCAGCGACAGCAACGTCGTCAGGATGATCATCAGCACGCTGATGCCGTCGACGCCCATCTGGTAGCTGATGCCCAGGCTGGGTATCCAGGATACCTTCTCGATGAACTGCATGTCGGCGGTATAGCGGTCCAGGTTTGCGACCAGCAGGAGGGACAGCAGGAAGTTGGCAGCGGTGACCGCGAGCGCCAGGCTCTTGTAGGCCGTGGGCTTGCCGCGCAGGAGCAGCATGACCAGTCCAGCCACAGCGGGCAGGAAGGTCAGCACCGTCAGTATGGGAAACCCTATCTGTTCCTGAAATCCGTACATAACCTCAATCGTTTCCTGGATAAAATCTGTTCATTTCCAAAATCTGTTCCTAGACCGTCAATATCAGGTAGGCGACCAGCAGCGCCAGGAATCCCATGAACATGCTGAACAGGTATGCCTGGATCTTGCCGGACTGCGCCGGTTTAAGCACCATGCCGAAGCCGCGGAAGAACCTCGCGGCGCCGTTGACGAAACCGTCGATGACCGCCACGTCCACCCAGCGCCAGAGCCCGCGTCCCAGGGCCATGACCGGGTTGATGACCGCAGCGAAGTAAAATTCGTCGATCCAGTATTTGTTGAGCGCCGCCTTGTAGAGGAAGCCGGCGCGCGCTCCCGCTTTCGCCGGCAGGTCATCCGGCCGCTTGATATAGAACTGCCACGCGAGCAGGATGCCGGCGATGCCGATCAGCGCCGATAGCGCCATCAGGGCGAGGTCCACAGCTCCGAAAGCGTGGGGGGCGATGCCGGCGGCCTCGAATACCGGTTCCAGGAATCTGTCTATGTGACCGTCTTCTGGCGGCAGGCCCAGAGCCAGCCCGATCAGGGCAGATGGAATCGCCAGCAGAATCAGTGGCGTGGTCATGCTCCGAGGCGACTCGTGGGCATGGGCGAACGCCTTCTCATCCCGCGGCTTGCCGTGGAAGGTCATGAAGATCAGGCGGAACATGTAGAAAGCGGTCATGAAGGCGACGATGAGGCCTACCGCCCAGAAATACCAGTAGCCATGATTGAATGATCCGGCCAGGATACTGTCCTTGCTCCAGAAGCCGGCCAGGCCCGGGAATCCCGATATTGCCAGGGCGCCGATGACGAAGGTCCAGTAGGTGATCTTCGTCTTGTTCTTCAGGCCGCCCATCTTGCGCATGTCCTGCTCGCCGCTGAGAGCGTGGATGACCGAGCCCGAGCAGAGGAACAGCAGGCCCTTGAAGAAACCGTGGGCGACCAGATGGAACATGCCGGCAGCCCAGGCTCCCACGCCCAGCGCCATGAACATGTAACCGAGCTGGCTTACCGTGGAATAGGCGAGTACTTTCTTGATGTCGTTCTGCACCAGGCCGATCGATGCCGCGAAGATGGCGGTGAACGTTCCCACCAGCGCCACGACGAACATGGCAGTATGCGACTCGGCGAAGAGGGGGTTGGCGCGGGCGACCATATAGACGCCGGCGTTGACCATGGTGGCGGCGTGGATCAGCGAGCTGACCGGGGTGGGGCCCTCCATGGCGTCCGGCAGCCAGACGTGCAGCGGGAACTGGGCGCTCTTGCCCATGGCTCCCATGAACAGCAGCAGGCAGATGGCGGTCATGGTGCCGCTGCCGATGGCTCCAGCCGAGGCGAAGACGCCGCTGTAACTCAGGGTGCCCACGGTCACGAAGATCAGCATGATGCCGAGCCCGAAGCCGAAGTCGCCGACCCGGTTCACGAGGAAGGCTTTGGTGCCGGCATTGGCGGCGCTCTTCTTCGTATACCAGAAGGAGATCAGCAGGTATGAGCAGAGTCCGACAGCTTCCCAGAACACGTAGAGCATCAGGAAGTTGTTGCCCAGGATCAGCATGAACATTGAGAACATGAAAAGGTTGAGGTAAGCGAAGAAGCGGTAATAGCCGCCGTCGCCCTTCATGTAGCCGATGGAATAGACGTGCACCATGAAGCCGACCGTGGATACGACCAGCAGCATGACCGCGGTCAGCTGGTCCACGAGGAAGCCGATGTCCACCTTGAAGCTGCCGGCGGCGATCCACGAGTAGACCTGCCAGTGCAGCTCCTCACCGCGCTCCACCTGGACTATCAGGTAGACGGAAAGCAGCCAGGAGACCGCCACGGCGGCCACCGAAAGATAGTGGCTCTTCTCCTTGAAGAAGCGCTTGCCGAACAGCCCCGTGATGATAAACGAGGCCAGCGGTAACAGCGGTATGAGTAGTACTGCCGCTTTCATCAAAGCTGCATCTATCCCTTCATCTCGTCCATGTCGTCAATGGACAGTTTCTCTTTCAGGCGGTACATGGCGATGGCGATAGCCAGGCCGATGGCGGCTTCCGCCGCCGCCAGGGCGAAGACGAAGAAGACGAACACTTCGCCGCGGCCGCTGCCTGTCGGTGAATAGTTGGAAAAAGCCACCAGGGCGATATTGATCGCGTTCAGCATCAGCTCCACGCACATGACCACCATGATCAGGTTGCGCCGCGCCAGCACTCCCCAGGCACCGATGAAGAACAGCGCCATTGAGAGAGCGAGATATTGTTGCAGTGGCGTCATCACTTCTCCTTCTTGGCCAGGAGCACGGCGCCGACCATGGCGACAAGCAGCGCCAGGGAGACCAGCTCGAAGGGGAAGGCGTATTCGTTGAACAGCAACGAGGCGATCTGTTCGTCGCCCGGGTTCTGGGCCTCGCTGGTGGAGTTGTACTCGGCGGTAGCCATCACCACGACCAGGGCCACGGCGGCGACGGCGCAGATGGGAGCCGCCACCCAGGCCTGCTTGTGAAAATAAAGTTTGATATCGCCGGTCCGGTGGCTGGTGAGCATGATGGCGAAGATGATCAGCACCGAGATGGCGCCGACGTAGATGAGCACCTGCGCGGCTGCGACCAGTTCGGCGTGGAGCATGACGAAGAGCCCGGCCACGCCGAGGAAACAGCCGACCATCGAGAGGGCGCTGTAGATAAGCTCCTTGAACAGCACTACACACATCGCCGAAGCGATGATGATGGTCCCGATGATGAGGAAGGCTATCTGGCTGAACTGTGGCATCAGCTGACGCCCCCGCTTTCGGGCGCTTTGCCGCGGGCGCGTTCGAGCAGGTTGCAATGGAGGTCGGCGTGCTCGTGGGAGGCCAGCTCGAAGGCCGGCGTCGTTGCCAGCGCGTCCTGCGGGCAGACCTCGACACAATCGGCGCAGAAGATGCAGCGTGAGGTGTCGAGATGCCAGTTGTCCAGCCGCCGTTCCTTGAGGAAGAGCGCTCCGGTCGGGCAGATGCTGGCGCAGCGGCCGCAGGAGACGCAGTCGGTGTCGTTCAGCGACTGGTCGAACGCCGGGGTGGCGATGGTGCCGGCGCCCCGGTTGGCCAGCTCATACACTCCGGAGCCGGTGATATATTTGCAGACCCGCACGCAGCGGCCGCAACTGATGCAGCGGTTGGGGTCGCGCTGGACGAACGGATGGGTCGTGTCACGCCCATACACATGCTGCTCGCCCGCGAAGCGGTTCAGCTTGTCCTTTGTGAGTCCGTGGTTGATGCTGTAGCGCCGCAGCTTGCAGGTCTCGACGCCTTCGCAGATGCACTGGAGGCAGCGGTTGCCCTCGAGGCCGGCAGCCTGCTCGGAGAATCCCTGTTCGACCTCACGGAAGTTGTCCATGCGTTCGGCCGCGGAGATGTTGCTAGACAGCTGGCGCTCTACCTTCTCGGGGCGCCAGGCGGGGATGGCCACCATCGGCGGTTTGTCGAATTCGGGCAGGCCGGCCTCGTATTCGGCCATATCCACGCCCCGCATGTAGGCGTCCATCGCCCAGGCCGCCCGCTTGCCGGCGTTGATCGCCTGGACCACCGTGGCGGCGCCGGTCACGGCGTCGCCACCGGCGAACACCTCGGGCCGGTGGGTCTGAAAAGTCTTGGGATTGGCCTCGACGGTCTGCCAGCGGCTGCATTTGACGCCGGTGTCTTCCTCGAGGAAATTGCACTCCTCCTGGGAGGTGATGTCGTTGTAGGTAAGCTTTGGTTTCTGGCCGATGGCCGGGATGATGGTATCCAGCTCCATCAGGTATTCCGAGCCCGGCACCGGTTCAGGGCGCCGCCGGCCGCTCTCGTCGGGTTCGCCCAGCTCCATCTTCTGCAGGACGACACCTTTGACGCGGCCGTTTTCCGCCTCGACCTTGACCGGGGCTGCCAGGAACAGGAAGTTAACGCCTTCCTCGCGGGCGTCGCGCACCTCGATCTCGTGAGCGGGCATCTCCTTCTCGGTACGGCGATAGATCACCGTCACTTCTTTGGCGCCCTCGCGCACCGATACCCTGGCGGCGTCCATGGCGGAGAAACCGCCGCCGATGACCGCTACCTTCTCGCCGATATCCGGCGGATTGCCCAGGGCCACCTCGCGCAGGAAATCGACCACGGTGATGACACCGGGCGTATCCTCGCCCTCGACCCGCATCGCCATGCTCTCGTGAGCGCCGATGCCGAGGAAGACCGCGTCGTAGCCACTTTCGCCCAGAAGGCTCTCGATGGAACAGTCCGGGCCCAGGCATTGCTGCGTCTTCAGTTCGACTCCCATGTCCCAGAGCGGCTGCAGCTCGGCGTCCAGCACCCGCTTTGGCAGCCGGTACTCGGGGATGCCGTAGCGCAGCATCCCGCCCGGCTCGGGCAGGGCTTCGAGGATGGTGACCGCATGCCCTTTCAGGGCGAGATAGTAAGCGTTGGCCAGTCCGGCCGGCCCGGCTCCGATGACGACGACTTTCTTGCCTGTAGCGGGTTCCGGCTCTTCCGGACGAAATCCCTTCTGGATGGCAACGTCGCCGACGAATCGATGCGAGAGCCTGATGGATATCGGCTCCTCCACCTCGCGCCGGCGGCACTGGGATTCACAGGGATGCGGGCAGATGCGCCCGACCACCGCCGGGAACGGCAGGTTCTGTTTCAGCACCCGCTGGGCCTCGTCATAGTCGCCCTCGGTGATGAGGCCGATGAACGACGGCGCGTCAACGCCCGTGGGGCAGCCGTACTTGCACGGTGGCAGGCAATAGGCGTTGTGATCTGAGAGCATCAGCTCCAGATATGTGGTGCGCAGCCGGGTAAGCTGTTCCGATTCGGTGTTGACTACCATGCCTTCCCTGACGTAGGTGGCACAGGAAGGAACCGGCCGGTCTTCTCCCTCAACCTCGACCACGCATACGCGGCAGCCGCCGTGGGGTTCCAGCTCCTTCAGGAAACAGAGGTATGGGATCTTGATCTTCACGGACTTGGCCGCGTCGAGGATGGTATCTCCCTCGCGGGCGGTCAGCTGACGCCCGTTGATGGTGAGGTTGACCAGGGCGCCCTGCGGGGCTCTGAGCGGCGGTAGAGTCTCGACGCGTTCCCTCATCGGTTCTGGCACCTCCCCGCGGCGCACGACGGCTTCTCGCCGATGTGGCCGGTGAATTCCTGCTGGAAGAATTTCATGGCGGTGAGCAGTGGCCTCACTGAGCCGCGGCCGAGGCCGCAGTGTGCGCCGTCGGCGATGTCGGCTGCGAGGTCCGCCGCCAGCTGCAGGTCTTCCTCAGAGCCGCTGCCGTCGCAGAAACGGTCGACGATATCCAGCAGGCGCCAGGTCCCCAGGCGGCACGGCACACACTTGCCGCATGATTGCGAGGCGGAGAAGGCCAGGCACTCCCTCGTGACCTGGACGACACAATCCTTGCCGGTCAGCACCGCGATCACGCCGGAGCCGATGTCGCCGCCGGTCTCGGAGATCGAATCAAAATCCAGCGGGATGTCAAAAAGTCCCGGCGAGAGGAAACCGCCGCCGGACGAACCCACGAGTGCCGCCTTCGCATCCGCCGTGAAGCCCCCGGCCGCCTCGGCCAGCTTCTTCAGGGTGATGTCGAGCGGGGCCTCGTAGAGGCCGGGACTGGCGACAGCGCCGCTCATCATGAAAAGCCTTGTGCCAGGCGCATGGGCCGCGCCGATCTGCTGGAACTCGCGGGCGCCGTTGGCGATGATCCAGGGCACGGTCGCCAGGGTCTCGACGTTCTCGACGACCGTCGGCATGCCGTGCAGGCCATGCTCAGCCGGATACGGAGGCCGGACCTTGGGCATCGGCCGCCCGCCCTCGAGGGTAGTGATCAGGGTCGTCTCCTCGCCGCCCGCGAAAGATTCGGGCACCGCCCTGACCTTGATCGAAAAGGAAAAATCAGTTCCGGGAAGCTCGCCTCCGAGGAATCCCTTTTCCTCGGCCTGCAGCACCGCTATCTGTATGCGTTCCAGAGCCAGGCGGTTCCTGATGCTGGCGTAGATGATGCCATTCGTAGCCCCGACCGCGTAACCGGCGATTATCATGCCCTCGATGACGGCATGGGGGTCGTTCTCAAGCAGCGAGCGGTCCTTCTCTGAACCGAGGTCGCCCTCGCCGGCGTTACAGATGATATATTTCTCCATCGCCTCGGTATCGCGGGCCAGCTGCCACTTCCTGCCGGTGGAGAAGCCGGCACCACCCCGGCCGCGCAGGCCGCTGACGGCGATCTCGTCGAGCACCTCGGCGGGGGCCATCTCGGTCAGGGCGCTGGTCGCTGCTTTATATCCGCCCGCGTCCGCGTAGGCGTCGATGCTTTCCGGGTCGATGGTGCCGTACCTGGATAAAAGGATCGAGGGATTGCCCGGAACCACCACCGCCGGGATCAGCGGCTGTTCCGCCTCCTCGAGGGGAGGCTCCGGCGCATCCGGCCGCAGCTGATCATAAAAAGTGGCGACGCCGAAGACCTGGGCCAGCCAGACTCCGTTGCGGCTGGCGGTCTTCGCCAGTACCATCGCCGAGAGGCCGTTGGTATCCAGCAGCGAACTGGCGATGCAGCCGTCCCGGTCGGGGGCGGGCAGCGGATCGGCTTTCTCCGGCCAGAGCTCCAGCCCCAGCGGTTTCTCGCCGCGCTGGAAGGTCGACAGCATCGGGCCGGCGCCGGCGTCCAGGCTCCAGACTTTCTCCGGCTGCTTTTCCTCGTAGATGATCCGGATGGCAACCGACGGGCAGACCTGCTCACAGAATGTGCAGGAGATACAGCGCGGGTCCATGGTATCAGGCTTGAGCCTCAACCGGAGCAATCCGCGGCTGCGTTCGGGCAGCTGGCGGCGCTGTTCGGGATACTGGATCGTCACCTTCTTGGTGAAAAGGTGGCCGATGGTGGCGTGCATGCCTTTTAACAGACCGAGCATCTAGAAGGTTTCCTTCAGGTTCGGACGTCGGGCTTTATTCGAGATCCATATCATGAGCGGATACCGCCCTTGCCGGTTCCGGATATCATCGTCGTCATCTTGCGGCTGGCCAGCAGCTTGAGCCTCTTGTTCAGCAGGACTTTCCGGATATAACCCGGGAAGAAGATGATGAACAGGGCCACGCAGGACCAGCTGAGTATCGCTGTAGGCAGCAGGAAATTATCCGGCCAGATGATGATGAACATGCTGGTCGCCGCCAGATTGAGCAGGCTCAGCGGTATCAGCATCTTCCAGGCGAACGACATAAGCTGGTCGATCTGCAGCCTGGGGAAAGTCACGAAGAACCAGATGATCACCAGGGCCATGATGCCGACCTTGGCCGCCAGCCAGACGGGGCTGTTGAAGAAAGGCCCGCGCCAGCCGCCCAGAAAGAGGGTCGAGCCCGCCATCGCCCAGACCGTCACGTTGCCCCACTCGATCAGCGCCGCGAAACAGGCGAAGCGGAAGCCGCCATACTCGGTGTTGTAGCCGCTGACCAGCTCCGACTCCGCCTCGGGCAGATCGAAGGGGGTACGGTTCAGCTCGGCTACGCCGGCGATCACGTAGATGATGAAGGCCAGAGGCTGGATCGCCCCGAACCAGACGGAATCCTGGGCCTCTACTACCTTGTTGAGGCTGAGGGAATCGGCCAGCAGGCCCACCAGGATGATTGTCAGGATAAGCGGGATCTCGTAGGAGATCATCTGCGCCGCGGCCCTCAGGCCGCCGACCAGGGAATACTTGTTGTTGGAAGCCCAGCCGGCGATCAGGATGCCCAGCACACTGAAGGCGCCGACGGCCACTACATAGATGAGGCCGATATTGAGGTCGGCGATCGTATAGTCCTCGCTGAAGGGGATGACCACCTGTGTCAGCAGTGGGGTGCCGAGCGCCACAGCCGGCGCGAACAGGAACAGCAGCTTGTGGGCCTGCGCCGGCGTGATGTCTTCCTTGATGAACAGCTTGAGGCCGTCGGCGAACGGCTGGAACAGTCCCTGGGGACCGACCCGGTTGGGGCCCAGCCGGTCACAGATGAAGCCCCAGAGGCGGCGCATCAGGAAGGGGAAGACCACGGCGCTGGCGGCGATGACCCCGATGGCGATGAGGAAGCCAGGCGTGAAATTCCTGAAAAATTCCATGAGACCACTCACCGGTCGACGCCTCCCATCAGCAGGTCGAGGCTGCCGACGATCGCTACCAGGTCGGCGATCTTGTTGCCGGCGGTGAGTTTGGGGATCATCGAGATGGCCGAGAAGGTCGGGTCGCGGAGCTTCAGGCGCCACGGACGCAGACCGCCGTTCGAGACGATATAGACCCCGTATTCGCCCCGGGGAGTCTCGACAGCGCGGTATACATCGCCTGCCGGAGGCCGGAGCATCGGCGGCAGCTTGATGTTGACCGGTCCACCGCAGATGGAATCCAGCGCCTGCTCGATGATCTTCACCGACTGGCGCATCTCCTCGATACGGCACTTGTAACGGTCGAAACAGTCGCCGTGCTGGCCCAGCGGCACGTCGAAATCGAACTCCGGGTAGACGGAATAGCCTACTTCGCGCCTGAGGTCCCAATCGACTCCGGACGCCCGGGCGTTGGGGCCGGAGATGCCGTAGTCGAGCGCCTCATAAGGTTTGATGATGCCCATCCCCAGGGTCCTGGAGATGAAGATCTCGTTGTCGGTGATCAGCGCTTCGTACTCGTCGATCCTGGCCGGGAACTCGCTGATGAACTTACGGCAGCCGGCCTCGAATTCGTCGGGAAGGTCCCAGCGGACTCCACCGACGCGCAGGTAGTTGTACATCATCCTCTGCCCGGTGGCCATCTCCATCAGGTCCATCGCATCCTCGCGGTCGCGGAAGACCCAGAAGAAGGGGGTCACGGCTCCCAGGTTGAGCATGAAGTCGCCGATGGCTACCTGATGGCTCATGATGCGGTTCAGTTCTCCCAGGATGACGCGGATATATTCCGCCCGCTTGGGGGCCCGGATGCCCATCAGCGCTTCGACGCTACGGACGTAACCCCATTCCATGAAGAAACCGGAAAGATAATCGAGGCGGCTGATCATCGCCATGTACTGCAGGTAGGTACGGCTCTCGGCAAGTTTCTCGAAGCCGCGGTGAAGGTAACCGAGCACCGGCTCGACGCTCACCACGAGTTCGCCATCCAGGTGCAGTACCAGCCGCAGCACCCCGTGGGTCGACGGATGCTGCGGACCCATGTTGAGGACCATCTCCTCCAGGTGGAAGCTCGGCGGAGCCTGCTGGCTGTTCTGTTCTTCAGGCGGCGATTTCGGGCCGTTCTTTTCTTCGATGACGCTCATGACCTGTCCCTGCGGTCGGTCTCTCCGGGAAGCCGCTTGGGCCTCTCGATCCCTTCCCAGCGCCATTCGGTGCGCCTGACGCGATGGGGCCAGGCATCCTTCTTCATGGGATGGGTGTCATAGTCTTCACGGGTGAGGATGCGCCTCAGGTCGGGATGGCCGATGAATTTTATCCCGAAGAAATCGTAGGCCTCCCGCTCGTGCCAGTTGGCGCCGCTCCAGATATAAGTCACGGAAGGAAGTTCTGGTTTCTCGCGGTCGAGCCGGATCCGCAGCCGCACAGGTATCGAATGTTCCTGTGACCGCAGCAGATAGATCGCCTCCATCCAGTCGACGTAGTCGACGCCGATGATGCAGCTGATGTATTTGCATGAGAGCGTCTCGTCGTCGCGCAGGCGCAGGGCGGCTTCAGGCAGGTCGCCGGGCCTGACCTCGATCACCAGGTGCCAGTCCGAGACGCTTACGTCGCGGGCCAGTTTGCCCATCAGCTCCCTGGTATGGTCGAGGGCATCCGGCGCCCTGTATTTCTGATGCTCCCGGCTCAACTCTCGCCGCCTTCGGGTTTCATCTTGACGTGGTCGCTCATGGGGCCGCCGGTAAGCCGCTTGGCCGCGCCTACCTGGGTGTCCTGCTTCACTTTCAGCTGCAGCTGCTGCATCCCGTAGATAAGGGCTTCGGGCCGCGGCGGGCAGCCTGGTATATATACATCAACCGGGATCAGCAGGTCGATGCCCTGCACTACATTGTAGGAATCCCAGAACATGCCGCCGCTGCAGGCGCAGGCACCCATGGCGATCACCCAGCGCGGCTCGGACATCTGATGGTGGAGGTGGCGGATGATCGGCGCCATCTTGTCGGTGATGGTGCCGGAAACGATCATGACGTCAGCCTGGCGCGGTGAGGCGCGGAAGACTTCCATGCCGAAACGCGCCATATCGTGGCGGGGCATGGTCGAAGCCATCATCTCGATGGCGCAGCAGGCGAGACCGTAGGTGAAAGGCCAGAGCGAGTTGGCCCGCGCCCAGTTGAACAGCCTGTCAGTGGTCGTCGTGAGGATGTTCGGATGTTCGAATTTTTCCAGCAGCGACATGTCAGACCCACTCCAGGGCGCCCTTGCCCCAGGCATAGATGAGGCCGAACAGGAGCACGGCGAAGAAGATCATCATCTCCACAAAACCGGTCATACCCAGGGTCCTGAAGACCATGGCCCATGGGAACAGGAACACTGCTTCCACATCGAAGATTACGAACAGCAGGGCGAAGATGTAATACCTGACGGCGAAGGGGGTGCGGCTGTCGCCGACGGGAGGGATGCCGCATTCGTAAGGCGTGAGTTTTTCGGGATAGGTGTGGCGCCTCTGGATGAGTCGGGAGATGCCGAGAAGTCCCAGGACAAACACGACATCCAGCAGGCCCATGACGGCCACGGTGAGGTAACTATAAGTATAATCAGGAGTCAAGTCCGGCTCCGGTCGTTAGAGCGGTTCCTGATCCTGCCGTGCGCAGGCCCAATCTTCCCCCTCGAAAACACTTCTTGACATGATAACGGGAGCCTGAAAAAACCCGTGACTGCCACGGGCACACTCGCTGTGAATGACGTGAGTAGGCTCCCAATTGATGCAAGCTGTGGACCTTTAATTCGCGCATACTATATTGGAACGACGCCTGAATTACAAACGCTTTTTCTCGCGGTTAAAGGCCTTGTAGATAATGCTTTTTGTAGGGTTTCGATCACCTGGTTTTATTCGTGCGTGCGGGGGGCACTGGCGCCCCCCGCGAACTATCAGTCCAGGCCTCAAGCTAATCAGAGGAGCCCTGGTAAATCCATTTCCTGATATCAGTCCGGTTTGGTGACGAATACCGCGCACGGAGACATGCCTATGATCTTTTCAGCGACGCTGCCGAGGAATATCTTCTTCAAACCCGAAAGTCCGCGGCTGCCGACGAATATTATCCCGGCGTTGTTTTCCCTGGCATACGCTGTTATCTCAGCGGCTGGATTGCCGTGCAGTAACTGCGAGTACAGCTCTATCCCAGACGTGCTTGCCCGGGAAACGGCATCTTTCAGGACCATGTTCGCCTTCTCATCGAGCTTTTCCACGACTCCCCCTGCATCCGCATAGTGTTCGGGATGCATGTCGACCACGGTCACTCCCGTGATCAGGCTTTTGTAGCGTCTGCTGAAATCGATAGCCTTGGCAAGGGCCTTTTCACCATTGGCAGACCCATCAGTCGCGACAAGAATATTGTCCCAGCCGATCTCAGCCTCGCGCGGGATGACCAGGATATCTGTCGAAGAGTGGACGATGACTTTAGCGGTCACGCTTCCCATCAGCATGCGTTCTACCCGGTGCAGGCCGCGGCGTCCCATTACGATCAGGGTGCAGTTCTCATCCTTTGCCACTTCGATGATGCGCTCGAATGCCTCTCCCTTGACGACATCGATGTTCACCCGGGCTGATTCCGTACCGATGATTTCTTTCGCAGCCTGCTTCAGTTCCTCGGTCGGCCCGCTTAGCAGACTATGGATATCGTGAATGCCGACGAGCTCCAGATCTCCCTCATAGGCAGGGGTCACGATCAGGACCTTGATCCAGCTGTCCTCGAACTTGTCCAGGGCCTGGCGCAGTGCATTCCGACTCGATTCAGATCCGTCGAAAGCTACGAGTATCTTGCTGTAGTTTCCCATGTCAGACCCTCCCGGCGATTGCAGCTCTTTCTTCCAGTCTCGACCTGATGATGCCCTTGACCATGGCGGCAGTGATGATTCCTCCCGCGACCAGCAGGGCGGCTATCAGAGCCCAGAAGCTGACCGTGTCGAGCACGCTTGCCAGGCTTTTGTCCAGTGACAGGATTCCCAGATGATCGAGATAAACAGGAATCTTCACGCCCCTGCTGACGGCGACGATCACCATCACGGTGCCCATCACCAGCTTGATCGTGTAATCCTTAACGTAAGTAGTGCCGAGGGCGCCCAGCTGAACGCCGAAGAGCGAAGTCGCCAGGATGATCAGGACCAGCCTTATATCAACCAGGCCGGCCATTGCCCACTGTACCGAACCCCACATGCCCATGACGAAGGCGATGAGCAGCTCGGTGGCGCTGGCTACCATGGCGGTTGCGCCGATGACATAGACCATGCCGGGCACGCCCACGAAACCACCGACGGCGATCGTCGCGGCCAGAAGGCCGGTGAAAAAACCAACCGGTAGTGTCACCCACGCCGAGATAACGACGTCCGCTTTTTTGAAATGGATCATTGGCGGCAGCTTGATCTTCTGCAGCCTCGATGCCAGCTTCGGAGTCTTGGCATCCGCATCGCCCTTGGCCATGGTCATGGCGTCTCTGAAAACGAAGAGGCCGACGACAAGCAGGATGATCACGAAGACGAAACTCACATAGAGATCCGACCCGGCGCTGCCCCAGGAATCAAGGATCCATTTCTGGATCTGAAAACCGACCTGGACGCCAGCTATCGAGGATGCCGCGATCACGAGCCCCAGCTTCACATCGACCTGGCCGTAGCGGAACCGCTTGTAGGAGCCAACCATGGCCTTGGGGAACTTGTGGCACATGTTGCTGGCTACCGCAACAGCTCCCGGGGCGCCCAGCGACATCATGGCGGGTGTCAGCACAAAGGCGCCGCCAGAGCCGATGAAACCGCTCAGAAGGCCGCCTACCAGGCCCACTATCAGCAGGGCGATCAGTTTATCCCTGGTGAGTCCCAGGAACATCGGGGTTATCTCCGTCACAGTCTCCGAGCCTTCGGTCTCGCTGAAAGACACCATTGCCTTGTCGTCCAGCTTGACGTCCTCCGGTTTGATTGACTCTTCTATATTGACTGTTGCGGGTTCGCCAGTCTCGGAAGGCACGAACGTCGCCGTGTGCGATGCCGCGTCAACCTCGGTGAACGAGCCGATCTTGAAATTAGCCGGCGGGGCGCTCTCCGCAAATGCGGCGGGCGCGAAGGTCAGCGTTATAAACAATGCCGCCAGAAGTACAACGATCCATTTCTTCATTATTCTTTCCATCTCCCTTGTTGCGATTGATAACTATTAATAGTGCTCGTTTAGTGTCCGGTACCTTTGGCCGCCTGCAGGCCGACTATCGATAAGACGGTACTTGCGAAGGAGCCATACACAATGGAGAAATACAGGGCGGTCACAATCGGCAGGACTGTGTATACTCCGCCCCTGACGAAATACTCCATGACCTGGTTCACGTTTGTGAACAGGAAGTAATATGAAGCCAGCGATAATAATCCCAGTGCCAGCGCCTGGGGATAGGGTTTCTTCTTTGCGGTTTTACTCACGATAGTGCTCCTTCTTGTTCGTTGATCGATTTTTCCGAGACGAGCGCCAGCGGGCAGCCGAGCTTTTCCCAGATACCGGAAAGGCGCTTCTGCTCACTCGAGCAGTCGCTGTTGAGGGCGTCAGTGGATTCGATGACTACACAGACGAGGTCACGCCGGCCACGGGCGTACTTGATGACCGCCTCTTTGATGCAGCCGCTCTTTTTAGTGACCTTTAGGGGCACTCCATGCTGGCGCGCTTTTTCCTCGCCAAGCCGCAGCATCTCGGCAGTGCTACTTCCTTCAGCGGCCAGGACTTCAAGGCCCGCCCCGGTTCTTTCAGCGATGCTGAACGCATATTTGAGGGACTTGACGTCGGTTTCCCGGCCGGTGAGGACCAGCAGTACCTTCCGGTTACCGTCGAGCATTTCGCGGGCGGTTTCGAACTCCCCAGCCTCAGCGAAGGATGCGGCTGAGATCATTCCCTCCAGTCTTTTACTGATACGGCTCAAAACAGGTGGCCTCAGGCCTTCGGGGCGAGATGGCCGTGTTTGATACGCGGCGCTGCCGGCTTGAGGTCGTCGGCGGCACGTGCCCGGCGTGGCTCACTGGCGTCTTCCCCGGCCATCTGTCTGGCCGCTTCGAACTCGCCCTCTTCCGCAAATGCCGCTGCGGAAAACAGGTTTTCCAGCTTTTTTGACAGTTTCATACGTGCGATCCTCCTTGGAATTGGTCTTTGCCACCATTACATGTAGCAACAACCGTGCCAACTTAAAAAAATATTCGTGAAAAATTAGAAAATATTTGTAAATATCCTGCAAAAATAGACATTATACGGATGGGTATTCAATACCATAGGGGAATTACGCGAAGGATAAAAAGCCAAATATGTAACAGATATGTTACATAAAGCAACGCTTTTACTTTTGTGCTTTAAGGAAGAGCTATACCGCTGTTGCACCGATGAAGTAGAAGGTTGCATCTTGCAATGCATGGCGATATATTATGGGCATGAGGTTCTATCCGGACAGTCTGAGGCAGAAGATCCTGATCGGCTATATCGCGGGCGCGATGCTCGTTTTTGCCTTCGCCCTGCTCAGCTGGAGCAATCTGAATACCCAGCAGGAGATTGTCTCGTCGGGCGAGACCGTATCGAGCCTTTTTGACACGACTTTGGAGATAAGGCGTTTTGAGAAGAATTATTTTCTGTACCGGACAGCAGAGGACTACGCTGAGCTGCGCTCATACATAGCACAGGCCGAGGAGCTCCTGAGCAGGGAGGAACTCAACCTGTTCACGACGCCCGAGGTGATAGCAGGCCTCGAGGAAGACTTGCGGATCTATGGTGATCTGCTGGGCGAGGATGTCTCCGCCCCCGGCAGCGCCGGCGATCCCGCACTCGAGGCTCTGATCAGGGAGAAGGGCAAGGAGATCGTCACCACAGGCGAGCAGATATCCGCCAGCCGGGTCGAGATCAACAGGGAGTCCCTTGAATCGGCCAAACGTAATCTGCTCATCGGGATCGGCCTGTTGCTGGTCGCCGTATTTGCCGGTGGTCTGATCTTCTCCCGCAAGGCGGTGCGGCCGCTTTCAGTCCTTGAAAAGCACATGGTCCGGATAACCGCGGGCGAGTTCTCACTTATCCCAGTGAAGTTCAAAGACCGCGAATTCGTCTCGCTCAAGGCCGCCTTCAACAAGATGCTGCTCGAATTGCGGGAGCGGCAGGACTACCTGGTCGAATCTGAGAAATACGCTGCCCTGGGCACCCTGGTGTTCGGTGTCGCCCACGAGCTGAACAACCCCCTTGCCAACATCTCCACCTCGACCCAGATCCTGAGGGAAGAGATCGACGAAGGGGATATCGAATACCAGAAGGAGCTGCTGGAGCAGATCACCGAGGAAACCGGCCGAGCCCGTCATATAGTCGGCTCGGTCCTCAATTATTCCCGCTCCAAGGAAAGGCAGACTTTTCAACTCAGGGACGCGGTCGAGGAGACCGTCCGCTTGATCAAGGCTGAAGTGCCGGCAAGCGTGGTCCTGCAGGTCGACATCCCGGAAGACCTGACCGTCTACGCCGACAGGCAGAAGATCCAGCAGGTGATCATCAACTTGGTCAAGAACGCCATCGACGCCATCGACCGCGTTGATGGCAAAGTCAGGATAATGGCAGTCAGGCTGGATGAAAAGAATGTGGAGATAGTGGTTATCGACAACGGCGCCGGCATGGAGCAGGAAAAACTTGCGAAGATCTTCGATCCCTTCTTCACCAGCAAGAAAGAGGGATACGGCCTGGGCCTGTTCATCGTTCACAACATAATCACGGAATATGGTGGCAGCATCAGCGTCGACAGTTACCCCGGCAAAGGTACGACATTCACTATTGTACTTCCCATGAAGGAGTCTTGAAGATGGAACGGACAGGACGGCTGCTGATCGTCGAGGATGAGAAGACGGCGCTCAAGAACCTGCAGCACGTGATGAAGAAAGAGGGCTACGAGGTGACAGGCACACTCAGCGGCCCTAACGCCCTGCAGCTTCTGGAGAAGGAAGAATTCGACGTGGTGCTGACCGACCTGAAGATGGAGAAGGTCGACGGAGTCGAGGTCCTGGAACGGAGCCGGCAGCTCTATCCCGATTCCGAGGTCATCATGATCACGGCTTACGCATCGATCCCTTCGGCCGTCGAGACGATGAAGAAGGGCGCCTACGATTACATCGCCAAACCCTTCAACCTCGACGATGTCCGCAAAGCCGTCAAGGCTGCGCTGGAAAAGGTAGCGCTGAAAAAAGAGAATACCCAGCTTCGCGAGCAGCTCGAACGCTTCGAGGGCAAGGTCAGGATAGTCACCCAGAATTCGATGATGCAGAAACTGCTTGAAACCGCCAGGCAGATCGCGCCCACCGATTGTAATGTTCTCATCTCCGGCGAGTCCGGGACCGGCAAGGAGCTGCTGGCGCGGTACATCCATCATGTGAGCAACCGCAGCGAGGGACCGTTCTTCGCCATCAACTGCGGCGCTCTCACCGACGAGCTGCTGACCAACGAATTGTTCGGGCATGAGAAGGGCGCTTTCACCGGCGCCTCCAGCCAGAAGAAGGGCATAATCGAGACAGCTTCAGGCGGCACCCTGTTCCTTGATGAGATAACGGAGATGTCACCAGCCATGCAGGTCAAGCTGCTCAGGGTGCTGCAGGAAAAAGAGCTGCTGAGAGTCGGAGGCACGGAGTCGATCGAGGTGGACGTCAGGATTCTGGCGGCTTCTAACCGCAACATCCACGAGGCAACCAAAGAAAAAGAATTCCGGCAGGACCTCTATTACAGGCTGAACGTCGTATCGCTACAGATTCCGCCGCTGTCCGAGCGGCGCGATGACGTACCGCTCCTCTGCCAGTTTTTCCTGAAGAAGCACTCGGCGCTGATGAAGAAGGACGTGAGGGAGATATCGCCTTCAGTCCTGGGCCTCCTCGCCGACTACGACTTCCCCGGCAACGTGAGAGAGCTCGAGAATATCATCGAGCGGGGCGTGGCCCTGGCGCATGGACATACCATCGAACTGGCCCATCTTCCCGACGACCTCAAGGACCTGGAGATCAAGACTTTCAGGAAAAGGGAGGGAAGGTTCCCGTCGTTAGAGGAACAGGAGATATCCTACATACTCTGGGTGCTGAAGGAGACAGGGGGCAACAGGACGCTGGCTGCGAATATCCTGGGCATCGACAGGGTCTCGCTGTGGAGGAAGATCAAGAAGCACGGCCTGGAAGATTCCTGGCAGGCGGCGAGCCCGAAGGAAGATAGAGCCGGGGAGTCCGCGAGCCCGAAGGGCGACAATGCCGGGTAGACCGCGAGCCCCAAGGAATAAAGCGCAGGGACAGCCGGCAAGCCAGGCTACAGCGCAGGGCTGCTACTGATCCCCGTTAGCCAGCCCCGCGAACTGGGCGATCACTCCCAGCGAGTTGATGATGAAATGGCCCCCGATCGACGGCCAGATGGAACCGGTTTTGTGAACCAGGAACGCCAGACCGAAGCCCAGGCCGAAGATCGGTACGAAGAGCCGGTAGTCGATGTGAGCAAGCGCGAAGATAAAAGCTGAGAGGGCGCCACCGGAAAGCAATCCGAACTGCTGCTCAAGGCCCCGGTGGATTATTCCACGGAAGAACAGTTCCTCAACGACCGGCGTGATCAGGGCGACGGCGGCGAAGGTGAGGATGAACGCGCCCACCGAAGATCCATACAGGGTCGTCACATCCTGGGACGGCACTTCCGAGGGCAGCTGACTCTCGCCGGCAAGGGTCTCGATCAGCCAGCCATATCCCACCTGCAGAAAACTGGTGGCGAAGAGCACCACGAAAAGCCAGCCCGCGGCTGGCCAGAAGCGGGTCCGCCGGAATCCCAGGATGGCTGCACTCAATCCGTAGCCACGGATCTTGAGATAAGTGACCGGCACAGCCAGGGTCACCACCCACTGCATGATCATCAGCAGTGTGACAGCCAGCCCGGATTCGGTGATCGAGCCAGGATCGAATTCAGGATCAGTGGCAAAGGCGGCCAGCAGGATGGCCTCAATCACGAATAAAGCGAAGAAGAAGCTCAGGATCACCAGGCCGACGACGATGAAGACGTCGCGGCCAGACCAGGGGACCCGGTCGGACGATTGCGCTGTCTGGTCGCCCGGCTGCGGCACACCGGGACCCTGGATGCCGTTCAGCCACTCATTGTTTTCCTGCCCTCCGGTTTTTCCCAAATCCGTCAGCTAGGCTCCTTTGCCCATGAACGCCTTGATCAGGTCGATCGGTACCGGGAATATCGTAGTGGAATTGTGCTCCGATGCCACTTCCACCAGGGTCTGCAGGTAGCGCAGCTGCAGGGAAACGGGTTCGGCGGCGATGACATTGGCGGCCAGGGCCAGCTTCTCAGAAGCCTGGAACTCGCCCTCGGCGGCGATGATCTTGGCGCGGCGTTCGCGCTCAGCCTCGGCCTGGCGGGCCATTGCCCTCTGCATGGTCTGGGGGATCTCCACATCCTTCACTTCCACGGTCACGACCTTGATACCCCAGGGGGCCGTCTGCTCGTCGATTATCTGCTGCAGCTGCTGGTTGATCTTGTCGCGTTCCGCCAGCAGGTGGTCGAGGTCGGCCTGGCCCAGCGTGCTTCGCAGGGTCGTCTGGGCGATCTGGGAAGTGGCGACTATGTAGTCCTCGACCTCGACGATAGCTTTGCTCGGATCCATCACCCGGAAGTAGACGACGGCATTCACCTTGGCTGGAACATTGTCGCGGGTGATGATCTCCTGGGGCGGCACGCTCATGGTGACGATGCGCTGGTCCACTTTGACCATACGGTCTACAAATGGTATTAACAGAAACAGTCCAGGCCCCTTGGTGGCGATCAACCGGCCCAGGCGGAAGATCACGCCGCGCTCATACTCCCGGGCGATGCGGATCGAAGAAAGCAGCACCAGGATCAGGAAAAAGAAAATTATCGCCAGGATGATCGTCACGACAGCCATTAGAACCTCCAGTGTCTATTTATTGGACCGGATGACCTTCAGCATGAGCCCCCGCACGTCGACCACCTCTACTTCTACCCCTTTTTCTATCGTCTGTCCCTCGGGCGCCTCGGCGCTCCAGATCTCGCCGCGCACGAATATCTGTCCGAGCGGATCAAGCTGGCTGCGGGTATAGCCGATCTCGCCGACCATCGCCTTCTGACCGGTGCGGGCCGGCATGCGCCGCGCTTTCATCACCTTGCTGGCCACCAGCACAAAGAAGGCCACGGCCATCAACGCCAGGGCGATGTTGACCGGCCAGGCGACCCGCAAAAACGGCGCCGAGGAATCGAAGAGGAAGAACGAGCCGAGGATCAGGCAGGCGACGCCGCCGATAGTGAGCGCGCCGTGGCTGGTTATATACAGCTCCATCACCAGCATGACCACCCCGGCCAGGACCAGCGCCAACCCCGTATAGCTGACCGGCAGCATATACAGGGAATACAGGGATAGCAGCAGGGCGATGGTGCCGCTGACGCCGCCGAAACCTATGCCCGGATGGACGAACTCGTAGATTATGGCGATCAGGCCATAGATGAAGAGCAGGTAGGCGACGTTCGGGTTGAACAGCAGGCTCATCAGCTCTTCCTTGAGGTCCTTGCCCGCCTCGCTCACAGGAACGTCGGTGGTCTCGATGGTGATGCCTTTGGCTTTCGTGGTGTACCCGTCCAGCTGGGAGAGTAGCGAGTCCATGGTGTCGGCCCTGAACTCGACGACCTGTTTTTCCAGGGCTTCGTCCGCCGTCAGGGAGACTGACTGGCGCACGGCCAGCTCCGCCCAGTTGGCGTTCCTGCCGTTGGCCTCCGCCAGCGAGCGGATATAAGCCGCCGAGTCGTTGGTGATCTTGATGCCCTCGTCAGATGAGAGGTCGGCGCCGATCGCCACGGGGTGGGCCGCCCCCAGGTTCGTGCCCGAAGCCATCGCCGCCACGTCGGATGCCGTGACCATGAAGGTTCCGGCCGAAGCAGCCCGCGCTCCGGATGGAGCCACCCAGGCAACCACCGGTAGCGGCGAACCGTTCATCTCCTTGATGATGTCCCGCATGGACTGGTCCAGCCCGCCGGGCGTATCGATGCTGAGAACCACGATGCTGTTGCCGTTCTGCGAGGCCTCACTGATGTTGCGGGTGATGTAATCTGACATCGCCGGGTCGATGACGCCTTCCACCGGGATGACCAGCACCCCGCCCTGGCTGTCGGCTGCCTGTCCCGAATCTCCCGGGAAGGACCCCGCCAGGATCAGGGCCAGGATGATTGCGAGGATGCCGGAGGCCAGCAGTACTGCGCGGCGCGCCGGCTGGCCCGATGGCGACCGCAAGTCCTTGCGTTTACGCCTGTTTCTATCGCTGCGCCGAGCCATCAGGCGTTCCTGAACCTGAACATCCTGATTCCGACGAGGAAGCAGGCACAGCCGATGACGAAAAGGGCGAAGGCGTCCACAAGGATCTCCTGCATATTCGCGCCCTCCAGAATAAGGGCGTTCATGCCGTCGAGCGCCCAGGCGTTTATGGTCAGGTGGCCGATCTTCTGCATGAACTCAGGTTCGATCGAAAGCGGCCACCAGCTGCCGCCGAGCGCCGACATCAGGATGATGACCAGCGTGCCCACCGAAGTGGCCTGCCTGCGGGTCTTGACCAGGCTTGCCAGCATGAGTCCGAAAGCCGTGGCCGCGAAAGCAGTCATGACGATCATCAGGACCAGGCCGGGGATAGAATCGCCGAGATGCATGCCGAAGACGAAATGGCCGACGCCGAAAAGGATGGTCATCTGAACCATCGCGATCATGAACTGCGCCGCCAGCTTGCCACCCAGGATCGAAGTCTTGGCGACCGGCGCCACCAGCAGCCGCCCCAGGGTACCCTTGTCCCGTTCCTCAAGCAGCCCTTCAGCTCCCAGCATCACGCCGAAGAGCAGGAACATCACCGAGTAGCCCGGAGCCTGGGTATCGAACATGTTGACGTCGGCCGCGGCGCCGGCGTTGGTTATCTCCACAGCCACCGGCGGGTCCTGGTTCATCTGTTCGACGGCCGTCTGGGCGGCGTCGCTGGCGACCACCGGCATCTCGGCCTCGGGTGCGAACTTCATGACCTCCACGATCGAGACTTTGACCGAATTGACCATGCCGGACAGCCGGCTGGCGGCGCCGTCGATCATGCCGACCATGAACGGGCGGCTGGAGTTATCGCTGGGGTCCACATAGACCTGCAATCCTGTATTCGAACCGGTGAGGATCTTCGCGGAGAAGCCCGCGGGTATCAGCATGCAGGTCTTGTACTTTTCCTCACCCACGGCCAGGGCCGCGCATTCAGCCTCGGTCCCTTCCACCAGCTCGAGGCCTTCGACCTCACCGAGGCCGTCGACGAGCTGGGCGCCGATGGCTCCCGAATCGAGATTGGCGTAGAGCAGCTTCGACTTGAGTTCGCCGCTGAACGCCGGGCCGAGGGCGAAGGACGCCACCATGATTATCAGCAGGGGTGTCAGCAGCAGCACGATCCACGAACCCCGGTCCTTGCCCATAACCAGCAGGTCCTTGCACGTTATCTGCCACATTTTTCCGAGCTGCCTCATCCGGAAAGCACCCCGTGCTGGAAAGATATGGCAGAGTGTATTTTTTTCCCTGCCGGCTGCCTCATTCGCGCAGCTCCTTGCCGGTCAGATGGATGAAGAGCTTCTCCAGATTTGGCGTAAAGATCTCGAGATGGACGACGGTGCAGTCAGTCTCCTCGAGAACCTTGAGCACGGGTGGCAGAGAGCGGGCGCTGTTATCCGAGAAGATGACCAGCTTGCCGTCCTGGTGCTTGACCGAGGTGACGCCGTGCTGGCTGACGATCTCGGCTTCCAGCTTCTCCGAGCATCCCTGCGGAGTCACCTCGAGTTCGATCACCCCGCCTTCACCGAGTACGCTGAGCAGTTCCTTTAGGGTGCCGCTGGCAACCAGCTTCCCCCGGTCCATGATGGCGATGTAGTCGCAGAGCAGCTCCACTTCCTCCATGTAATGAGAGGTGTAGAGGATAGTCGTGCCTGAGTCGCGGATCTTGAAGATGGTCTCGAAGATGTGTTCCCGCGACTGCGGATCGACGCCCACGGTGGGCTCGTCCAGCAGCAGGAAACGCGGGTGATGCAGCAGGCCGGCCGCCATGTTGATACGCCGCTTCATGCCACCGGAGAACTGGTCGATGCGGCTGTCGCGCCGGTCCCAGAGCCCCACCAGCTCCAGCAGCTCCTGGCAGCGCCGGTCCAGCGCTTCGCCGCTCATGTCGTACATCTTTCCGTAGAACCTGAGGTTCTGGATGGCGGTGAGAGTAGGGTAGAGGGCGATGTCCTGGGGAACCACGCCGATGATGTTCCTTACCCGGTTCGCCTCGCGGATGACGCTAAGGCCGTCGATCACAGCGTCGCCGGAAGTGGGCGGCAGGTAGGTGGAGAGCATTGAGATCGTCGTCGATTTGCCGGCGCCGTTCGGTCCCAGGAAGCCGAAGATCTGCCCTTCGTCGATGGTGAAACTGACGCCGTCTACGGCGGTGAGTTCGTCATACTTCTTGACCAGGTTCTCAGCGGCGACCAGCGGCAAACCACCCTCCCAACCAGGGGGACACATTACTTAATTGGCAGTTAAGTGGACACATTACTTAATTCAGTTCTGTGCCATTTGAACCATGGGGAAACAATACTTAATTCAGCCTCATGCCACAACATCAGGAGTAGCCGCTTAATCCTGCGGCGCGCGAGCCAGTGGGATTTGAGAAACGTCCACTCCTGGACGCCGCGAACCGTCAGGCGAGGGTGAATCGCGCCACGTCCGGCGCCTTCAGATACTCCCAGCTGCCCTTCACTCCCGCGTGCCTGGCGCCCAGTTCGACGTGCATCATCGCCACGCCGCAATCGAGCCGTTTGGAGATGCCATGGGTGTCCCGGTAGCGGTCGACCGAGATGGTGATGCTGTCGTCCGTCAGCTGAAAGCGCCAGGGCTGGCGGTTTGCTGCTGACGGAGCGAGCTGGGCGGCCTCCAGGGCGTCCTTTGCCCAGAGGGGGCATGCCTTCTCTTTCAGGTCGCTGCACAGCTTTTCAAGAGGCTCGCGTTTGTGACGTCTGACGAGAGATCGCATAATCTTGTCGTCGAGCGTTGGTGTGTCGGTACGGTAGCCGAGAGGGCTTATCGCGAGGACTCTCTCATGGTCGGCGATCTTCATATTCTCGGCGACGCCGCCCGCATGGAAGGTCATGCCGACCCAGCAGGTCGACAGGCCCAGGGCAACCGCTTCGAGGATGACGCCCTCGCCGACATAGCCGACCTTCTCATAGACGTTCGGATCGTTCATTTCACCGATGAAGGCGACATAGGCGGTTGCGCCGGTGACCTGGCCATACGAGGCGATGAAGCCGTGGAAGACTCCCTCGATGTTCTCATGGGCTATATTAGCCCGTGCGCCCGGCCTCGAAAGTCCGGCGCAGACTTCCTTGAGGCGGTATAGCTTTTCCGGCTCGACCGGTATCTCCTGGTAACTTCTCCAGGCATGGCGTTGATGCAGGGCCTCGTACCATCTTTCAACCGGCAGTTCCATCTCAGGTGATCTCTATCCGCCAGTCATGAACGGTCTGACCGGGGCGGAGCTCCATGAAGAATTCCCCGGACTTGGTCTCGCCGGCGTTGACGCCGATCGTCCTGTAATCGTCCTCGGAGTCACCGCCGCGCTCGTACAGGTATGCATGGAAGTTGACGAACACATCGCCACCGCTCTTGCCGTCGTTGCTGACGGTGTATTTGAAGAGGGCTCCGTGTTTCGGCGTTTCGACGATCTCCATGCTCGAATCCTCGAGCACGAAATCGGGTCCCGTCTTAAGCAGCGGGAAAGCCAGCGCCAGCACTGCGATGAAAAGCGCCAGGGCCGCGAGTCGCCAGAAGTTGATGTTCTTCCAGAGCAAGAGCCTTTAAGCCTCGATCTCCTCGACGTGCGAAAGCAGCCGGAACTCGGCGAAGCGGTCGAGGATCTCCTGCATGTCCAGGGTCTTCATCCGGTTGAGGCTGAAATCCTCCACGTTGAAGCTCGCCAGGGTCGAGCCGAAGATGATCGCCTGGCGGATGGCCGCCTCGCTGATATCCTCCTGAGTCGAGAGATAGCCCATGAAACCGCCCGCGAAAGTGTCGCCGGCGCCGGTGGGATCGAAGACCTCTTCCAGCGGATAAGCCGGTGCCGAGAATACGGAGTGGCCATGGAACATCAGCACCCCGTATTCACCGCGCTTGACCACCAGGGTCGACGGCCCCCATTCGAGTATCTGCCGGGCCGCTTTCACCAGGCTGGGCTCGCGGGCCAGCTCGCGGGTCTCGGCGTCGTTGATGATGAGGATGTCCACCGATTTCAGCGTCTCGCGCAGCTGGTCGTAGGCGCCTTCGATCCAGAAGTTCATGGTGTCGCAGGCGACGATCCGCGGCGAGGTGGCCTGCTCGGCCACCTGCAGCTGCAGGCCTGGCTGGATGTTGGCCAGGAAGACGAAGTCGCTGTCTTTGAACGAGTCAGGTATCTTGGGGGCGAAAGTCTCGAAGACATTCAGCTGCGTATCGAGCGTGTGCGCCTCGTTGAGGTCGTAATCGTAACGGCCCTTCCAGCGGAAGGTCGAGCCCTCGGCTCGCTCCAGACCCGCCAGGTCGATGTTGCGTCCGGCGAGCAGCTCAAGGTGCTCTTCGGGGAAATCCTCGCCGATGACGCCGACCAGCCTTACCCGGTTGAAAAAACTTGCTGCATAGGAAAAATATACCGCCGCGCCGCCGAGGGCCTCTTCGGCCACGCCGAACGGGGTCTCGACGGAGTCGAGGGCGATGGAACCGACTACAAGAATCGACACGCTGCCTCCTTATTTGACGTACTTGCCGATGATGTCCTTCAGGTTTTCTTTCGTCTCCGGCGGGATCAACTCAGGCGCGGTGACGATGCCATACTCCATGGCGCTGGCGCAGATGCAGCCACGCTCCTCGGGGATGCGCGGCACAGCCGCTTCCACGATCCTGATGGCCGTGGCCACATTGTTATCCATGGTCTCGATCACCATCATCATGGTCACCTCTTCCTCGCCCTCGTACCAGCAGTCATAATCCGTGGAAAGCGCCAGCGTGGAATAACAGATCTCAGCTTCCCTGGCCAGTTTGGCTTCCTGCAGGTTGGTCATGCCGATCACCTCGACTCCCCAGCTGCGGTACAGGTTGGATTCGGCGCGGGTGGAGAACTGTGGCCCTTCCATACAAAGATAAGTGCCGCCCTCGTGGATGTTGGCGCCGACGTCACGGCCGACCTCTGACAGCAGCTTCGACAGATCCGGACAGACCGGGTCGGCGAAGGAGACATGGGCCACGCAACCCTCTCCAAAAAAAGTGGAGCGGCGCTGCCGGGTGCGGTCGATGAACTGATCCGGGATAACGATATGGCCGGGCTCGATGTGCTTCTGCATGCTGCCCACGGCGCTGGCCGAGATGATCCACTCGACCCCGAGCTGTTTCATGGCCATGATATTGGCCCGGAAGGGCAGATCGGTGGGCATGATACGGTGGCCCTTTCCGTGCCGGGGTAAAAAGCAGACCTCACGGCCGGCGATCTCACCGATAGTGATGGCATCGCTGGGCTCACCGAACGGAGTGCTGACTCGCTCTATCCGTGGATTTTCAAGCAGTTCGTAAAAGCCTGAGCCGCCGATGACTCCGATTCTTCCTCCAGCCATGGGTTCTCCTTAAAAACGGGTTGGCGTAACAGTCATGGATTATATAACAGCTGATGATTCTGGACACTCAAAAGCGGCGCGGACAGGCAGGATGCCGCAGCCGGGCTGCCAGCAGGAGCCCTTCGCCTGCTCGATCCAGGAGCTAGCTGATCTTCTTCAGCTCAACCTCAAACACGAGCGTGGCATTTGGCGGGATGACCCCGCCGGCTCCCCGCGAGCCGTAACCCAGCTCGGGCGGGATCGTCAGCCTGCGGGTGCCGCCGACCATCATCCCGGCGACCCCCTGGTCCCAGCCGGGGATGACCTCGCCCGCGCCGAGGGTGAACTCGAACGGCTTCCTGCCCTTGGACGAGTCGAATTGCGTCCCGTCTGTCAGCCAGCCCGTGTAATCCACGGTGACGAGATCACCGTTCTTGGCTGCCGGGCCAGTGCCCGCGGCGATGTCCTCGATCTTCAATTGTGCAGCCTCCTTCGTGGTGCCTTGCGTACCGGACGCATCGGTTTTCTGGGATGAAGTCGTCGCGGTGTCACCGCAACCGACTGAATGAAGCGTGGCCAGGAGCACTATCGCCAATATCATTAACCGGGAGATTCTTTTCGTCATGCCATCCTCCTGAAAGTTGATCAGACAGTGAAAAGGTAGCAAAAAAACACTTTGCCGGGATACTACCATTGTCAGTCTGCGGGTGAACCCGAAAGCCACGCCATGCCGACGCCGCCGGATTGGGCGTTCTGGGCGAAGCTCTGGGGATCGGAATCAACGATAGTGTATCGTCCAGCGGGCAGGACCACGTCATCTGGCTTGATGATCCAGTAGGCGTTGTCGTCACCACCCTGGCCCTTGCTGCCGGTGGACTGGAACGGCCCGTAAGTCTTGCCGTCCTCGCCGCGGAGCGTGATGATTCCCGCCTGAAGACCTGGTGTTGATTCAGTGTCGTGATAAGTTGTCAGCTCAGTGATCTTTGTCGCATCTGCGATCTGGAAGACAGGTGGAGTGCCGCCACCGTCGATAGCCAAGCCGTTCCCGTTGTTGAAGATCTCTGCCGCCGCGCCGGCGACGGCTACCGTGGTAGCGCACCCGTCCATACCGATCTTTGCCCTGACGCTGTAACTACCGGGCTGGGTCGCCTTGAAGTATCCGGCTTCGTTGATCGAGGCGCCCTCACCTGGATCTACGCTCCAGGAGCTGACTTCCAGCGTGGCGTCGCTTGATTCCCGGTTATCCGGATATTTATCAACGCGCAGCTGGATCCCGGCTCCGACGGTCGCCGCGTATTCCTTCTGCGAGAACCTGTACTCGGTTTGCGATTGACAGCCGCACGAGGACTGGGCAAGGATCAGCAGGCCCACAACGAGCATGGCTGTGAACAGGCTTATTCGACTACGCATGATCTTCAATGACGTTGATCCGTTTCCTGAATTTTTCATCCCTGCGGGACGGGCCTGAGTTGCATGTAATTTCCTTCGTTTAGCGAAACCATAATAAGGAAAGCCTAAGAAAGATCTTATCCCGGCGATCCTGAAGGGATTATATGCCTGCAAATATTTGGAATCCAGGAACAATCCGCAGGAAAGCCGGTTATGTCTCGGCAGCATTTTTAGTTGCCATCTTCCTGTTGTTCCCGCTGCTATCATGTGGCGGCGATGATACGGAGCCGACTGTATCAGTAGGGCCGGCAGTTTCAACAGATGTATCGCAACCGGCCACAACTTCGACCGACCACTCCGGATTCCACGCAGTCCCCTTAGACAACCACTCCCTGACCCTTCCCGACAGCCTGACCGTCAGCCGCTGGGTCACAGACCGCGACGGCCTGCGGATGATGGCGGCCACCGGCGACGGCTACCTTCTGGTGACCGAGAAGGAGAAGGGCAATGTCCTGGCGTTCAGGCTCGCGGATGAGAATCCCGAGGCGATCACACTCATCAGTGGCCTTAGGCGCCCATCGGGCATAGCTTTCCATGATGGCGCCGTCTGGGTCGCGGAAGAAACTAAGGTCTCAAGGTATCCATATACCGGAGGCGGCAGTGTCGGCGATGACGAGACGGTGATCTCAGCAATACCATCCGGCGGCCACAGCACCAGGACGATCGGCTTTGGGCCAGACGGCAAGCTATACCTGGCGATCGGCAGCAGCTGCAATGTCTGCGAGGAAGCTGACGAGCGCCGCGCCGCCATACTCCGTTTCAACGCCGACGGCAGTGGCGAGGAGCTGTTCGCCAGCGGCCTGCGAAACACCGTCGGCTTCACCTGGGATCCCTCGACCGGCGAGATGTGGGGCGTCGACAACGGCCGGGACGGACTCGGCGACGACTTGCCCCCGGAGGAAGTCAACATCATCCTGCAGGGGAAGAACTATGGCTGGCCGTATTGCTACGGCTCCTGGCAGGTGAATCCTGAATTCGAAGACGACCCTCAGAAGGCCCGTTTCTGTGAGGCGACCGAGCCGCCGGCGGTGGAGATGCAGGCTCACTCGGCGCCGCTGGGTCTGCGTTTTCTCAGCGACCCCGCCTGGCCAGCCGTCTGGCAGGGGAACCTGTTCATCGCCTTCCATGGCTCCTGGAACCGTTCGGAGCCTACCGGCTATAAGGTGGTCCGAGTCGACGGTGAAGGCCGTGTGAGCGATTTCATCACCGGCTGGCTGGACGAAGAAACCGGCGAGGCCTGGGGCCGCCCAGTTGATATCCTGTTCGCGAACAATAGAATGTACATCAGCGACGATTCCAGCGGCTCGATCTACGTGGTCCAGCCAGTGGCAACCAGTTATTCAGGAGGGGAAAATGACTGAGGAAGAAAGAGAAGAAAAAGATCCTGACCAGATGTCTGAGGAGGAGCTGCGCGCCCGGCTCGAGAAGCATTTCCGGGAACAGAAGGTAGACGAGATGCTGGTCCAGTTCCTGGTATCGCTGAGCAACCTCGCTTACATCAAGATGGGGCTGACTGAGGAGACCGGAGAGGTCAAGGACCTGGATCAGGCCAGCCTCGCCATCGATGCTTTCAAGGGGCTGCTGGATGCAGCCGGCAAGCGGCTGCCGGAGCAGGAAGCCAGCGCTTTGGCCGGCGCCCTGTCGAGCATGCAGATCACTTTTGTGAAAGTCAGCGCGCCCGAAGCTGCCGAGCCTGCGCCGTCAGAACCCGAGTCATCAGAGCCCGCGGCGTCCGAGCCCGACGAGCCCGCAGCGTCCGAGCCCGACGAGCCCGCACCTGCAGAACCCGCGCCGGAATCCGGCAAACCTGATGACGACCCTTCAAGCCGCCTGTGGGTTCCCGGCAAGGAATGACCGCTTGACCGCCAAGATCGACAGGGAGCTTCCAACAAAGCCGGAAACGGCATGTAAATACCTGTACAAAGACACGGCTAAATACCGTACGGCCCGGGAGATATGGCTCTGCACCAAGGACGACCGCTTCTCCGAGGTCTCGCGCAAGAAAGCGGAGAAATGCCTAGTCTGTAAGTGGTGCGACCGCTAGATTTCCCCGTTTTAATACATTTCACCACAGGAAAGCGGTGATTAAGTGTTTCAAATTGAATCATATAGATACAGTTTGAAACGGTTTTTTCCTTGTGCTATATTCACAAAGTTTGGGGCGAAGGTTAGAATTCCAAGAACTCCACACCAATCACGTAATGGTAACCCGATGGCCGGGCTCTACCAAAAATATTATTCCTAGCAAGTGAAAAGGAGGAGCATGTCCAAGAAAAGCACGCTATTTTTTACAATCGCCCTTCTGGTCCTGATGGCGATTTTCGTCGTGGGGATGGTGCAGGCCGCGACCGGTTCGGACACCCCGACCAATCCCGGCGGCGCTGATTCATCCCTGCCCTGGTGGGCATGGCCGTTGATGCTGCTGGTGGTGACCTTCGTCATGGGCATCCTGGCAGTGCTCGGCGGCGTCGGCGGCGCGGTCCTTTATACGCCGATCATCGGCGGTTTCTTCCCCTTCGGGATGGACTTTGTCAGGGGCGCTGGACTGCTGGTGGCTCTCGCCGGTTCGCTGGCCGCCGGACCCGGACTTCTCAAGAAGGGCCTTGCCGACCTGAGGCTGGCTATCCCGGTGGCGCTGATCGCTTCGACAACCGCGGTGATGGGCGCCATGGTCGGCCTCGCGCTTTCCGACGCGATCATCTCGACAGCGATGGGTCTGGCGATCCTCGCCATCGTCGTCATCATGCTGCTGGCCAAGAAGTCCGAGTACCCCGATGTCCAGAAGGCTGACAAGCTCTCCACTGTCCTCAGGATCAGCGGCATCTATCACGAGCCCTCATCCGGCAAGGACATCGACTGGAAGATCCATCGTACGCTCCCGGGCCTTATCCTCTTCGTGGGCATCGGTTTCATGGCCGGCATGTTCGGCCTTGGCGCCGGCTGGGCGAACGTACCTGTTCTCAACCTTGTCATGGGCGCGCCGCTGAAGGTCTCGGTGGCGACCAGCAAGTTCCTGCTGGCGACAACAGACACATCGGCGGCCTGGATGTACCTCAACGCCGGCGCCATCATCCCCATGATCGTGGTGCCGTCGATCATCGGTATCATGCTGGGCTCACTGGTGGGCGTGAAGATCCTCACCAGGACCAAGCCCTCGGCCGTTCGCATCATCGTCCTGGTAATGCTCGTCTTCGCCGGGCTGCGCGCTCTGCTTAAAGGTACGGGAATCTGGAAATAAGAACTCCGGCGCCGGAACCGTTTTCCGGCCTGGGGTAAATCACACGTAAATCACACCCGAGCCGGGGAGCCGTTTCCGGCCTGAGGTTTTAGCGAAAAGGAGGAGCTGTGGCAGATAAAGCTGGTGCAACCCAGGGTTCGATCCCGGGCGCAAGCGTCGAGCAGAAACGATATGGCGCGATTCTGGATATCTGCATGAAAGTGGGACTGCTGGTGCTTGTGATCTCATTCATTCTATATCTCGTCGGTTTTCCCGAGCCGAAGATCCCGGTCGGTGAAGTGTCCGAAAACTGGGGGCTGAAAGTGGCCGGCGACGAGGGCTATCTTGCCAAGACCGGCATCCAGAAAGGCTGGTCCTGGGCGACGCATCTGAACCAGAGCGACTTCCTCACTTTCGCTCCCATCGCTTTCCTGGCGTCAGTCACGGTGATCTGTTATCTGGCTATCCTGCCGATCTTCCTCAAGCGCAAAGATTATATCTTCGCCGCGCTGGCAATCGCCGAAGTGCTGGTCCTGGTGCTGGCCGCCTCCGGTGTACTACCTTCGGGAGGTCACTGATATGGCTAACGTATGCCCCATAAACAAACTGGAAAAGATCCTGCTGAGTACTGACGGCTCTGAATTCAGCGAAGGTGCGGTAAAAGAAGCCATCAAGCTCGCCGGCCAGTGTTCGAGTACCCTTTATGTCATGACCGTTGTCGAGGCCAACGAGGAATATGCTTCGGAAGCCCCCAAGATGGTGGAGAAGGCGGAGGTCGAAGCCGGCGAGATCCTGCAGGCGGTCAAAGCCCGCGCCGACGAGGCCGGTGTCACCTGCGAGGTCGAATCGCACACTGGCATCAGTGCCTATGACACCATCGTCAATGTGGCAAAGGACAAAGGCTGTGAGCTGATCATCATGGGCCGCCGCGGCCGGACTGGTCTCGCAAGGGTAGCCATGGGCAGCGTCACTGCCAGGGTCATCGGCCACGCGCCTTGTGATGTGCTTGTAGTGCCGCGGGATGGAGCAGTTGACTACAAGAAGATACTTGTTGCCACCGATGGATCGTCCCATGGTGAGGCAGCCGGTGCCGAAGCTATCAAGATGGCCTTGCAGACCGGCGGCTCCCTGGTTGCTCTTTCGGTCGCCTCGTCTGATTCGAAGACCGAGGCGGCTGAGATGAACGTGATGAAGATCAAGCAGATGGCTGATGCAGAAGGAATCACCTGCGACACCCTCGTCGCGACTGGCAAACGTTATGTGCAGATCGTGGAGTCGGCGAAGGATGTAAAAGCCGACCTGATCGCTATTGGCACGCATGGTGACGGCGTATTGAGCAAACTGCTCATGGGAAGTGTGACCGAGCGCGTTATCGGGCATGCTACCTGTGCGGTGCTGGTGGCTGGCACTTCCTGATATTCGCCGTCTATCCAGGCCGCGCAGTCTGGGGGGCTACGCGGATCATGGTTTGTCACCCGCGCCTACTGGTGAAAAACAGAGCACAGGAGCGTGAAACATGGCCGGCAAGATACTGGTAGCTACGGACGGTTCAGACCAGGCCGCGGACGCCATAAGGCTGGCTCTGCAACTGGCTGACAAACAGGGGCTGGGACTCGTGGCCCTGCGGGTCGTCGATGTCGACCGCTATGCTTCGGAATTCGAGGCCGTGCGAGATGTGGTCATGAAGGAGCTGGAAGACCAGGCAGCCCGGATCCTTGAAGACGCCCGTAATCTGGCTGACGCTGCAAACCTTTCCATGGACACCCAGGTGCGCCATGGCGACTCATCCCGTGAGATCATCCGGTTTGCCCAGGAGGATCCCGAAGTCGTCATGATCATCATGGGAGCTTCAGGGCGCCGCCGCCTCGGCCGCCAGCTCATCGGCAGCACCGCCGAGCGGGTCGTCCGCCAGGTGGGCAGGGACCTTCCCTGTGCTGTCCTGGTCGCGCCCAGCGCCGTGACGACTCCAGGGGCCAGGCTGGATCTCAAATAAAACGCACTCGAAGTCCGGCCCGCTTTACGTGCGTTTCGCCGTGTACAGCAGCACCCCTCCCAGGACACCCGCGATCAGCGACGCTACCAGGATCGCCGTCTTCGCCTGTACCAGCTGGGAAGCATCCTCGAATGCCAGCAGGGTGATGAAGAGCGACATGGTAAAGCCTATTCCCGCCAGGCAGGCGGCGCCGTGCAGATGCCGCCAGGTGACCTTGCGGGGCAGCGAACCGATCCGCAGCCTGATGGCGATCCATGAAAACAGCACGATGCCAGCCTGTTTGCCTATCACCAGGCCCAGGATTATACCGAGTCCGACCGGTTCGCCCAGAGAGCCAAGCGGACTCCCCTCAAAAACGACCCCTGAGTTGGCGAAAGCAAAGACCGGCACGATCAGGAAGGCGGCCCACGGCTCCAGTATCCGTTCCAGCCGCTGCAGTGGCGCCTCGGGCTCCTCAGCCTTCGAGCCCTTTCTTCCTGGACCCCGGGCCGGGATGGTCAGCGCCAGCAGCACGCCGGCGATCGTCGCGTGGACTCCGGATTCCAGCAGGGCGAGCCAGAGCCCGAAACCCAGAACAAGGTAGACGGAGATCAACCTTACGCCCAGCCTGTTCATCAACAGGAGCAGGATGAAGAGTCCCAGTCCGGCTGCCAGAGCAGCCCAGGAGATCGATCCCGTATAGAAGAACGCGATGACGATCACGGCGCCGATGTCATCGATGATCGCCAGGGCTGTCAGGAAGACCTTGAGGGCGAAGGGGATCCGCTTCTTCAACAGGGCGAGTACCCCGACGGCGAAGGCGATATCGGTGGCCATAGGGATGCCCCAACCGCTGAGCCCATCTCCCGAAGCATTGAGCGCCAGGTAGATGCCGGCAGGCACGATCATGCCGCCTGCAGCGGCGATAACCGGCAGCATGGCGTTCTTCCTGGTGGCAAGCTCGCCGACCAATAGCTCCCGCTTGATCTCCAGGCCCACTACCAGGAAGAAGATCGTCATCAGTCCCTCGTTGATCCAGGCGATCATCGGCTTATCGAGAGAGTAGTCCCCGAAGCCGGGCGAAAACTCGCGGTCGAGCAACGCATTGTAGGAGTCAGGCCAAAGATTCGCGAATATTAGCGCCAGGATGACGCTGGCCAGCAGGTAGACGCCGCTGTTGGCTTCAGCCTGGAAGAACTTGAGGAATGGACGCAGTATTTTTTTAAATGCAGCTATCGTTCACCGCTTTTCCGGGAAGCTCGCCCTGGGACATGCCAAATCATATACCCATCGATGATTAGTTAGACCATAAATGAGGAAAATAGACCTTATCCCTCAATTCCGAAGGAGTGAAGATGAAAAAGATCCTTGTACCGGTCGACGGCAGCCCCTCTTCGAAGAAGGCCGCCGAACTGGCGATCGATATGGCGAAAATCACGGGGGATTCGATAGTAGCGCTGCGCGTCATCGATGTGGAAAGCTACGCCGGCCAGTGGGAGTTCATGCGCGATAAGGTGGAGGATGAGCTCACCCGTGATGCCAATGCCATCCTGGACGATGTGGAGAAGCAGGCTTCAGGCCGTAGCGTGGTGGTGGAAAAAGTAATCCGTTACGGCGACTCGTCTCACGAGATCATCGCCTACGCCCGCGAGAATCAGGACAGCATCAGTTCGATAATGATGGGTTCGGCAGGAAGGCGTGGGATAGCCAGGGCTTTTGTCGGCAGCACCGCTTCGAGGGTAGTCCGCCAGGTCGGAGCCGAAGTGCCCTGCCCGGTGACAGTGGTCCCTGCCTGAGCCGCATCAGATCAAGCGGCTGGGCTTACCTGCTCGCCCGAGTCGCCGTTGGGTCTCCTACTCGTCAGAGCCCTCCGCGGCATAGCGGGTCAGGTCTCGCTCCTCTGCGATCAGATCGAGGAACACCTCTACCACATGCGGGTCCCACTGCTTGCCGGCCTCGCGCCGGAGTGTTCCCAGGACCTGCCGTTGCGACATCGGGGGTCTGTATGGCCGGGGTGAAGTCATGGCGTCATAGGCATCGGCGACAGAGATGACGCGCGCTTCGATCGGGATTTCATCTCCAGCCAGATGGTCCGGATAGCCGTCACCATCATATCGCTCCTGGTGATGCCGGATGACCGTCAGGAGCAGGTTGGCCGAACGCAGAGGCTTGCAGATCTTCTCGCCGATGGCGGGATGGTCCTGGACCGCGATCAGTTCAGATTCAGTCAGTGGCCCCGGTTTTTGCAGGATGGTCTCGCTGATGCCGATCTTGCCCACGTCGTGAAGGATCCCGGCGTTGCGGATCGTATCGATCTGCTCCTCCGAGAGTTCCATCCGCTGGGCGATCATGATCCCGTACTGCGCGACTCTTTCCGAGTGGCCACGGGTATATGGGTCGTTGGCTTCGATCGCCAGCGCCAGGGTGTAGATGACATCCCGGGCGCTTTCCAGGTCTTCGTTAAGGTGCTTGGTCCTTAGGAGCGCCTTCACGCGCAGCAGAAGCTCCAGTTTGTCCACCGGCTTGGAGAGGAACTCGTCGGCGCCGGCCTCGAAACCTTTCACCTTGTCGTCGATCTCGGTCAGCGCCGTAAGCATCATCACTGGTATGCGATGCCATTCCTGGCTGTCCTTGATCATCTCGCAGACCTGGTATCCGTTGAGGCCGGGCATCATGACATCGAGGATTATCAGGTCGGGATCATCGTTGCAGTCAAGCTGCTCCAGGGCTTCCTTGCCGTCATAGGCGGGGGTAACATCATAACCGGCGGCCGTGAGGTAAGCCTCCAGCAGCTGCACGTTCTGTGGACTGTCGTCCACGATTAGGATCCGGTCTTTTTGCTGATTTCCGTTCGACATTATTTCTACACCTTCCCCCCCAGGTCACCCTGGGGCTCACCCAGGTAACCTGCTATGACTGATGCGAACTCACGCGTGTTTATCGGCTTGGCGATGTAGCCGCTGCAGCCGGCCTCGCGGGCCCTCTCCTCGTCTCCCCGCATCGCATGGGCTGTCAGGGCAATGACCCTGATCTGGCTGGTCCGCTCGTTCTTCTTCAGCAGCCGGGTGACTTCGAGACCATCCATCTCCGGCAGCTGGATGTCCATCAACACCAGATCCGGCTGTTCCCGCTCGGCGATCTCGAGCGCCTTCTGGCCCGTGTCGGCCTGAAGCACCTCGTAGCCGTGGGCTTCGAGGACGTCACTCACCAGCTCCAGGTTCATTGCGTTATCTTCAACAACCAGTATTTTTGGTTTACTCATCTTGATGAAGCCTATTCGGTGGATCGGGATGAAATCATTATCCGGGGAATCCCCCGTTTCTACTCCTGGTCTTTATTCTCTTTCACATCGAGGCTCGATGTAAACAGCGAACGGCTTTCGAGCCGGCAGAGCAGCTCCTTCTTCTCTATCGGTTTGACGAAACAATCGAACGCACCGAGCTCCATGGCGCGACGGCTGCGTTCGAGAATGGAGATCACGATAACCGGGATATCCCTTGTCTCCGGGTCTGCCTTGAGCTCCTGGAGGACCTGCCAGCCATCGATCTTCGGCAGGAGGATGTCCAGGGTGATGACATAGGGCTTGAGCTCTTTGGCGAGTCTCAACGCCTGCTCGCCGTTATAGGCGTGTGCTACCCGGTAACTCGCCTCGTTAAGCCAGAGTCCGATTAGTTCGCTCGTCTGCTGGTCGTCCTCGACAACGAGCACGAGCGGCTGGCCCTGCACGGTCTCCGGCTCGATCAGGGGCTGCGGTTCCGCACCCTGGTTCCAGTCAGACTGGCGCCGGCGTCCGGGGGTCATCGGCAGGGAGAAGGTGAACTTGCTGCCCTTGCCCAGCTCGCTTTCCACCCAGATCTGACCGCCGTGCATCTCCACCAGCTTCCTGCTCAGGGCCAGGCCGACACCGGTGCCCTCATATTTGCGCGTATGGGCTTTTTCCAGCTGCTGGAATTCAGTGAAGATCTTTTTCTGGTCTTCGGCGCTGATGCCGATGCCCGTATCGGTAACGGATATCTCTACCATCCCGTCTACAACATGGGCTTCGAGGATCACCCGGCCGCCCTCGTGGGTGAACTTGATGGCGTTACTGACGAGGTTGTACAGGATGCGTTTCACCTTTCCCGCGTCAGCCAGTATCAGGGGCAGCTGCTCCGAAGGCTTGACCTCAAGCCAGACGCGCCGCTGCGCGGCGAAGGGGTGGCCGAGTTTGCGTATGTCCTCCATCACCTGGGGTATGGAGATGTCCTCATTGACCAGTTCTTCATCCTCGGCTCCGATCTTGGCCAGATCGAGGATATCGTTGATCAGCTGCAGCAGATGGCGCCCGCTCGTCTCGATATTGAGAAGGTATTTTTCCTCACGATCGCTGATCTTGCCCTCACCCATGTCCTTGAGGACTTCTGAGAAACCGATGATGGCGTTCAACGGCGTTCGCAGCTCATGGCTCATCACCGAGAGGAATTCTGATTTGAGCCGGTTGGCTTCCAGGAGGTTGAGGTTGACGCGGCGGAGGTTGTCCCGGGAATCCCTGAGGCTGTCGGCCATCTTGTTGAAGCTGTCGGCCATGTCGCCGACTTCATCCTTCGACTTGACGTGGATGCGCTCTTCCAGGTCGCCCTCGGCGATCCCGTGGATGACGCCGACCACCTGCCTGAGGGGCTTGAGGACCGTAGCTCGCAGGGCGAACCAGAGAACGACCATCAGAATCATCACCCCGGATACAAAAACAAAGCCCATGCGGGTTATGTCGTCGCGCACTGCCTGCTCGACGCTGCTCATGGAGGTGGATACCAGAACGGCGCCACGCAGGGCCTGGTCGGTCCCGTGGCAATGCTGGCATGATTCTTCATTGGGAAGCGGCCTCACCTGCACCAGATAGGAGCCATCATCACGGCTCTCGTAGTACTGAAGTGAGTCACCAGTGCTCAGGACTTCCTGGACCGGCTCGTCGGCCGCTTTCTGCGAGCCGGCTGTACCAAAGACCTCCTGGCCTCTGGTGGAAAAGACTTCGATGCGGTCGACCTCGGGCGAGCTGCGCAATTTCTCCAGGGCGCTGGTGGCGATCATGCCCTTGCCGGCAAGCATCGTATTGGCGATGCTGTTTCCCACATTGCTGCTCAACTGCAGGGTGCTCAGTTCTTTCTGGTTACGAAGCTCCTCGGAGTCCCGGTTCACGTCGAACCAGGCGAAGATGCCGAGGCCGATGACGATGACCAGCATCACCAGGCTGAGGATCTTTGCTTCAAGGCTTTTTTGCAGTGGGTTATTCAAAAGGTCGCGCCTGTCAGACGCCGGCGCCGTTCCTGTGGCCCTGGCTGGGGATGGTGAACGTGAAGCAGCTGCCCTTGCCAGGAGAACTCTCGACCCAGATCCGTCCGCCGTGTAGTTCCACAAGTTTTTTGGTCAGCGCCAGCCCCAGTCCGGTACCTTCATACTTACGAGCATATGAGCCTTCGACCTGGAGGAATTCCGAGAAGATGCGCTGCTGGTCTTTTTCGCCGATGCCGATGCCGGTATCCGTCACCGAGATCTCCACGTTGCCGTCGCTTGCCATGGCGGCGATGGACACTTTGCCACCGGTAGGTGTGAATTTGATGGCGTTGCTGAGCAGGTTGTAAAGGATCTGCTTGAGGCGGGCCGGGTCCGCTGTGATCGTGTCGACGCCTTCTTCGAGGGCTATCGTGAGACCGATATCCTTCTTTGTGGCGAGCGGTTCGACGACGCTCTTGACCACTGACATCGCATCTGAGAGGGACAACCGTTCCGGATGTATGCCAACGGTGCCGGATTCCACCTTGGCCAGGTCGAGGATATCGTTGATCAGCTGCAGCAGATGCTTGCTCGAGACGACTATGTTGCCAACATATTTCATCTGTCTGCCGTTCAGGGCGCCGTAGGTCTCATCCTCCAGCAGTTCTGAAAAGCCGATTATCGAGTTGAGCGGTGTGCGCAGCTCATGGCTCATGGTCGCCAGGAACTGGGACTTCAGCCGGTTCGCTTTCTCCAGCTGACGGTTAGTAGCCTGCAGTTCCTGCTCGCGTGCCTGGATGTCCTTGTTGACCATCTCCAGCTCTCCGACCTTGCCCTTCAGGTCCTCACTCTGGATCTCAAGAGACTCGGTCATGCGATTGACGGAGCGGCCGAGTTCGCCGAGCTCGTCTTTCGACCTGATCCTGACTCTCTGGCTGAAGTCGCCTTTCGCGACTGCCTGGGTCAGCCGTGCCAGCTTCGCGACCGGTTTGACCATGTACAGGTTGAGGCTTAGATACAGGAGCACCAGCAGCGCGACTATACCCAACCCGCCTATCAGCATGAATTTGATCTGCTGCTGATAGATGAGGTTGTCGCGGGGCTCCAGGTACATATAGATGCCGATGGTCGCAGCGGGGACGCCGTCAACCGTAAGTGGAGCAACCGCCTCGATGACCTTGCGGCCGTCCTTTTCACTTTCGGCGTGGGTTGCCTGGTTGGTCTCCAGCGGCGCGTAATCCTCGGGATCGGCGACTTCGCCGATCTGGTCACGGTTGGTGCTGGCGATGCGGATGACCTGGTCACCCTCGCGGGCATAGACAGAGATCTTGTTGATATCGGGATTGATCTCGTCCAGCTTCTCGATCTCGCTCTGGAAGTGCTCGTAGCTGATCTCGTCCAGGGAGTTGGTGTCGGCGCTGAAGAACTGGGCAACCAGGGTGGCGCGTTCCTCGAAATCCTCATTGATGGTGGCGGAGAGGGTATCGATGGATATGTAAACCAGTCCACCGATTATGGGGATGCACATGGCCGCCAGCAGCAGGAGGATCTTGGCCCTCAGGCCGAACCTCTTGTTGGCGAAAACTTCTTCGGTCTCTTCTGGGGGAACTGTCATTTGATTTTAACCTTTTCCCGCTACGGCTGCCCTTTAATACGGGATTGCGCAGGTAAAACCTTTTCGGAAGCGGGGGGTTATTTCTGAATGAGCAGGATTCTGGGGAGTGTTGTGATAAAATTCCGCTTCATACCATGTTTTCGACATTTCAAAGTATAACATAGCAACTTTGTTTGCCATGTAGTCTGCGAATGCCGGAATGGTGCGGGAACGGCGGCTAAAGCCGCTCCTGAACATAATCTCCGAGCGCCTGCTTCTAAGGTCACGCGGCCCGGCCGCTGATTAGGAAGAGGTAGCCGACGGCTGTCAGCTGGCAGCCAAAGGGTCTGTCCGGAAACAGCCAGGCCTCCCGTGTTTGGAAAGGAGAGAAGTCCATGAGTCGCGCAAGCGGCTGGCAGCCCCCTTTTTCCATAGCCATCCTCGCCGGCGGCGAAAGTTCCCGCATGGGCAGCAACAAGGCTCTGAAGATCCTCAGCGGCAAGCCGGTGATCTCCCATCTTCTGGACTCCCTCAAGCCGCTAACCGGTGACATCTTCATCGCTGCCGGTGACGTGGCGGCTTATGAGGATCTCGGTTTCCCCATCCGTGGCGACCAGTATGCACAGAAGGCTTCGCTTGTGGGCATATACTCAGCCCTGGCAGCCTCAGGCAATGAATTATGCTTTACGGTCGCCTGCGACATGCCGTTCACAGAACCCTCCCTGGTGATGCACCTCGCAGGACTGGCTTCAGGTCATGATGCAGTCGTACCGGTCAGCCAGCGGGGAAGGGAGCCACTGCACGCATTTTATTCACGGGCCTGCCTGGGACGCATGCGCAACCGCATCGAAAGCGGCGAGCTGGCGCTGCACGACCTGCTGGATTCACTGGATGTCAGGTACGTGGACATGGTCGAGCTGGCTCCTCTATGCGATCCCGGTATGGTCTTCCTGAATGTGAACACCGTGGTCGACCTGGAGGAAGCCTCACGGTTGCTGCCGCGCATGCAGAAGCGCCGCGAGCAGGCCTGGTTCGCCGACGCCGGACCCGAACGGCCGCCGGTCGTCTGTTTTGTCGGCGCCAAGGATTCAGGCAAGACCACATTTCTGGAGAAACTGATCCCCATACTGTGCAGACGCGGGGTCGAGGTCGCCTGCATCAAGCACGATGCCCATGGATTCACCATGGATCAGGAGGGTACCGACACCTGGAGGTTCGCCAGGGCAGGAGCAAGAAAAGTGACTATCTCATCGCCGGCCGCGGTGGCTTCACTGGAGGAGGTCGGCAGGGAACGCGACCTGGCTGACCTGTATGAAGCAGTCGCCGACGATGTCGATCTGGTGATTGCAGAGGGATTCAAAACATCGGGCGCCGACCGTATAGAGGTCAACCGGGGCAAGTGCCGCCTGGTCTGTCCGGAGCAGGAGCTGGTGGCAGTGATCTCGGACCGGCCGGACGCAGCCCGGACAATCCCTGTTTTCGATCTGGAGGATGTGGAGGCAGTCGCCAACCTGATCATGATCCGCTATGGATTAGGGGATGGAACCGGGAGGGCCGGCACATGATCGATAAGACTTCGAGCCCACACGCGCATAGCAGAACCGGCAACCAGGGCTGCGCAGGCAGGCGTATGATCGACTACCTGCGCATCTCCATCACTGACCGTTGCAATTATCGCTGCCGGTACTGCATGCCGCCTGAAGGGGTGAATCCCATGGGCCATGATGAGATCCTCAGTTTCGAGGAGATCGTCAGGTTTGCCGAGGCGGCGGTCGAGGCGGGTGTATCACGGGTCCGGATCACCGGCGGTGAACCCCTCGTGCGCCGCGGCAATGTAGATCTCGTCCAGAGGCTGGCAGCCGTGCCCGGCATCGTCGACCTTTCACTGACCACTAACGGCTCCATGCTTGAGGGCCAGGCGGCAGAGCTTCACGCAGCCGGACTTTCACGGCTCAATATCAGCATCGACAGCCTCGACCCGGAGCGCTTTTCGCGGATAACCGGTGGCGGCCGTCTGGCGCCGGTGCTGTCGGGGCTCGACAGCGCCCTCGAAGCCGGGTTCGCGCCGGTGAAAGTAAACGCGGTGGCGCTGGAAGGCATCGAGGACGATCTCGAGGATTTTGTGGCGCTGACCAGGGAGCGGCCGGTGCATGTGCGATTTATCGAATATATGCCCATCGGCCTGAGGATGGGTGGCTTGTGGAAATTCGTCCCTCGCGAACAGCTGCTGTCGGGGCTTGAGGCATTCGGCGACCTGCGGCCGGTGGCATCTCCGGGCGGCGGCGGACCCGCCCGTTACTTCAAGTTCGCCGGGGCTGAGGGCACCATCGGTTTCATCAGCTCCATGAGCGACCATTTCTGTTCCCGCTGCAACCGGCTACGTCTTACAGCTGATGGCAGGCTGCGCAACTGCCTGTTCTCAGATGAAGAAGTCGATATAAGGCCTCACATCGGCGGCGGCCGGAGCGGACTGACCAGGCTTATCCTCGATTCAATGAACAGCAAGAAGTTTGACCGGGCCGGCGCGCAGCCCGGATGCCGGACGATGTCACAGATCGGAGGCTGAATATGGCCGACCGGAAGATGAAGATTCCAGGCGGCGGCGATTTTTCGCACTTGGATTCCACCGGCCGGGCGCGGATGGTCGATGTGGGTGGCAAGCCCGATACGGCCCGCCTGGCCCGCGCCAGCGCCCGGGTGACCATGGCGCCGGAGACCCTGCGGCTGCTGGTGGAGCAGGCGCTGCCGAAGGGCGATGTGCTGGCGGTGGCGCGGGTAGCCGGCATCATGGCCGCAAAGGAGACCGCGAGGCTGATCCCCATGTGCCATCCACTCAACCTGACCAATGTTGCAGTGGACTTCGAGATAGACGGCGAAGCTTCGGCCGTATTCGTCGAAGCTTCTGCCAGCCTGACCGGCAAGACCGGCGTCGAGATGGAAGCGTTGACGGCGGCCTCGGTGGCGGCGCTTACTATATATGACATGTGCAAGGCCGTGGATCCGGGGATGGTCATCGGGGATATCCGGGTGCTGGAGAAATCCGGGGGGAAGTCAGACTGACATGGGCCAGATCGTATCCATCAACATCTCAGCTCAAAAGGGCGAGCGCAAGAAGCCGGCCGGGTCGGCCCAGCTTGTTGCCGGGCATGGCATCGAGGGCGACGGGCATGCAGGGGAATGGCATCGCCAGGTGAGCCTGCTTGCCATCGAGAGCATCGAGATCATGCGGGCGAAGGGGCTGGATGTCGGCCCGGGTGATTTTGCCGAGAACATCACCACCGAAGGCATCGACCTGGTATCGCTGCCGGTCGGGACACGGCTGCATCTGGGCTCAGTCCTGCTGGAGGTGACCCAGATCGGCAAGGAATGCCACGACCGCTGCGAGATCTATCGCCAGGCCGGTGACTGCGTGATGCCGCGGGAGGGAATCTTCGCAATGGTACTTACAAGCGGTGTCATCAAAGAGGGGGAGACTATAGAAGCCCGTGAGGATGATGGGAATATCCTGTTCGACGATGCCGATTCGGGTCGCTCAGATATATTGCGGGATGTCACAGCGGCTGTCGTCACCGTGAGCGACAAGGGGTTCAGCGGCGAGCGTGAGGATGGCAGCGGCGATATGCTGGAAAAGCTGCTCCGGGATGCCGGCGCCACCAGCGTCGTCAGGGTCATCGTGCCGGACGAGCGGCAGCAGATCGCTGAGGCATTGACGCGGCTCTGCCGGAAGGAAGCCACCAGCCTCGTCATCACCACTGGCGGCACCGGGCTGGTTGCCCGTGATGTGACTCCCGAAGCGACGCTCGATGTCCTCGATCGCGAGGCACCCGGTTTTTCCGAGGCGATCCGTCGCGAGTCGACGAAGATCACGCCGCGGGCGATGCTATCCCGGTCTGTCAGCGGCATCTGCGGAGATTCCCTGGTGATCAACTTCCCTGGCAGCCCCAAGGCCTGCGCCGAGTCTTTCGCCATAATCAGGCCGGTCCTCGGCCATGCCCTGGCCCTGCTGGCCGGCCGCGGCAGCGAGTGTGCCCGCTAAGCGGCGCATATTCTTCCCGGAAAAGCACCTTATTTACTTGCAATTGAAAAAACAATTCTGATATCCTTGCGCCCAAGAGGTGTGACTGGCGTAAGGTGGGGAACCACTCGGAAGCACCTCCGCTGGCAGAAAAGCCAGCCGATTGGCCGGACGCCTGGGCCCTCCAGAACTTTGGATGGCTTGGGTGTTTTTTAATCCCCGGAGCCCTTCCACCGGACCTTTGCCGACGTCAGAAAGGGAATAATGGCCGATCTACCACATCACGAGATAATCTCCGAAGGCGGCCCGCTTGTCAGGTTCTTTATCGATGGCCGCTATCTGCAGGTAAATCCCCGGATGACTATTCTCGAGGCCGCGCAGGCTAACGGCATCGAGATCCCTACCCTCTGCAGCGATCCAAGGCTGGCGCCTTCTGGCCGCTGTGGCCTCTGTCTTGTGGAAGTGGTAGGCGATGGCATCGTCAATTCCTGCCAGACTCCTGTGGCCGACGGCATGGAGGTCGTCAGCGAGAGCCCGGAGATCGCCGAAGCCCGGCGCAAGAAGCTCAACGAGTACCTGACCAGGCATAACGCCTATTGCGAACCACCCTGCCACAACGCCTGCCCGGCGCGGATCGACATCCCTGCTTACCTGGCGGCGATAGCCCGTGGCGATGATGCCGAGGCTATCAGGATCGTCAAGAAGAGGCTCCCTCTGCCACGGATAATCGGCCGGGTCTGCCCCCGCCCCTGCGAGAGCGCCTGCCGCCGCACCCAGGTCGACGAGGAACCGGTGGCTATTTGCCAGCTCAAGCGTTTCGCCGGCGACAAGTCGCTGGCAGACGGCACCCGCATCCCGGAAGAGACCGCGCCGGCTACCGGCAGGAAGGTCGCCGTAATCGGCGCCGGGCCCTCGGGTCTATCCGCCGCTTATTTTATGGCCCTCGACGGGCACCAGGTGACTATTTTCGAAGCAAACTCCCAGGCCGGAGGCATGACCCTTACCGGCATTCCGCCTTTCCGGCTTCCCCGCAAGGTGATCCAGGAAGAGGTGGATGACATCCTGGCGCTCGGTGTCGAGCTGAGACTCAACCAGCGCCTGGGCAGGGATCTCACTCTGGAGAGCCTGAAGTCAGATGGTTACGACGCCGTCTACCTGGCTATCGGAGCCCAGCACGGTTCAACCGGCAGGATTGAGAACGCCGAAGTCCCGGGAGTCATCTCGGCTGTCGATTTTCTGGAGAGCAGCAACAGGGGCGGCTGGGAGACGGCTCTTGGCAGGACCCTGATCATCGGCGGCGGCTTCACCGCCATGGATGCCGCCCGGTCCGCGCTACGACTCGGCGCTGATGAGGTCACCGTTGTCTACCGCCGCTCTCGCGAGGAGATGCCGGCGACGAAGGAAGAGGTCAACGAGACCGAAGCTGAAGGCGCCAGTCTTTCACTGCTGACGGCGCCGCTTTCGGTAGTCAGTGACAGCGGCCGCGTCTCCGGCGTCCTCTGCCAGAAGATGGAGCTGGGCGAGCCCGATGAGAGCGGCAGGCGCAGTCCCGAACCGGTCGCCGGCTCCGATTTCACCATCGATGCGGATACGATAATCCTCGCCATCGGCCAGAAGGTCGATCCTGAAGGCCTGGAACCTGCCCTGACGCTGACCCGATGGGGCACGGTCGAAGCCGATCAGCGCACTCTTGGGACCAGTATGGAAGGAATCTTCGCCGGAGGCGACTGCGAGACCGGTCCCGCCACGGTAGTCGAGGGCATCGCCGCCGGCCGCAGGGCCGCGGTGGCTATAGGCGCCTACCTGGCTGGCGAGGACCCGGATGAAGTCTGCGCGTCACCTGCGGCCGGCCTCAAGCGCCGCAAGCCCAAGACTTTCGACATCGGCGCCAAGCCGCTGTCCGACGAAAAACGCCACCACATGCCTGAGCTGGCTGTGGAAGAACGAAAGAATTTTAAGGAAATCGAACTGGGCTATGAAGAAGCTTCCGCCAGGGCCGAGGCGGCCCGCTGCATGCAGTGCAGCTGCCACGCGGTCTCTGACTGTGAGCTCAGGCGTCTTTCCATCAGATATGGCGCCGGCACGACCGAGTTCAGGGGAGAAGGACAGTTCCCGCTCTTCGACGGTTCGCCCATCCTGCAGCTCGACCGCAAGCGCTGCATCAAGTGCCACAGCTGCGTCCAGATCTGCCGCGAGCTCGAGCAATATGGTGTATACGAGGTGGATGATGACGAGTATCCGGCACTCAAGGGTGAGACCTACCGGGATTCCGGTTGCGTCTCCTGCGGCCAGTGTATCGATGTCTGTCCGACCGGCGCCCTGGTCAACGTCCAGCTGAAGGACCACCGCGAGTGGGAGATCAAGCGGGTACGCACCACATGTCCTCTATGTGGTACTGGTTGCAACTTCGACCTCAACGTCAAGGACGGCAGGGTCGTCGGTGTCACCTCAAATGCCGATTCGCCGGTGAACAACCGCGCGCTCTGCGTCAAGGGAAGGTTCCATTCAGACATGATCCACAGCCCGGAGCGGCTGACTGCGCCACTGATCAAAAAAGATGGCGCCTTCGAAGAGGCGACCTGGGATGAGGCTCTCGACCTGGTGGCCGCCAGCCTCACGAAGATAAAGGAGCGGGATGGCTCCGACGCACTGGCGGCCCTCAGCTCGGCGCGGTGCACCAACGAGGAAAACTGGCTGATGCAGAAGTTCATGAGGGTGGTGATGGGCACCAATAACGTTGATCATTGTGCCCGCACTTGACACGCTCCCACTGTGGCCGGTCTGGCCATATCGTTTGGAAGCGGCGCCATGACGAACTCCATCAACGAGGTGGGTTTCTACGACGCGATGTTCATCATCGGGTCCAATGCCACCGAGGCACACCCCATAATCGGCAACAAGATGAAACGCGCCGCTCGCCGTGGCGCCAGGCTGATAGTGGCCGATCCACGCCATATCGAGCTGGTTGATTTCGCCGAACTCTGGCTGCAGATCAGGCCCGGCACCGACGCCGCGCTGGTCAATGGCATGATCAACATCATCATCAGCGAAGGCTGGTCCGACCAGGCTTTCATCGAAGAGCGCTGCGAGAATTACGACGAGTTGTGGCGCGTCGTCCAGAAATATACTCCGGAGATGGTAAGCGGGATCACCGGCGTCCCGGAGGAGAAGCTCTTCCAGGCGGCGGAGATCTATGCGAACACCCGCAAGGCCGGCATCTTCTACACCCTCGGCATCACCGAGCATACGACCGGCACGGCCAACGTCATGAACCTGGCCAACCTGGCGATGGTAACCGGCCATGTGGGCGTCGAGCACGCCGGCGTCAATCCCCTCCGCGGACAGAACAACGTCCAGGGAGCCTGCGACATGGGCGCGCTGCCTAATCTGCTGCCGGGTTACAGGTCTGTCGTTGTCGAGGAGAACCGCGATTATTTCGAGAAGGAATGGGGCGGCGCGATCAACAATCTGTCCGGCCTGCGCATCCCGGAGATGTTCGACGAGATGCTGGAAGGCAAACTGAAGGGCATGTATATCATGGGCGAGGATCCGGTTCTTACCGATGCCGACGCCAACCACGTCCGCAAGGCCATGGCCGAACTCGAGTTCCTGGTCGTCCAGGATATCTTCCTGACCGAGACCGCCAAACTGGCGGATGTCGTCCTTCCGGCTGCCTGTTACGCGGAAAAGGACGGCACCTTCACCAATACCGAGCGACGGGTGCAGAGGGTCACCAAGGCCGTCGAGGCTCCTGGCGACGCCCGCCCTGACTGGGAGATCATCTGCGACCTCTCCGGACGTCTTGGCTACGAGATGAGCTACGACACGCCGGAGGCGATATTCGATGAAGTCAGGGAGATGACGCCATCCTATGGTGGCATAACCTATGACCGCCTGGCCGTAGCCGGCCTGCAATGGCCCTGCCCGGACATCAACCATCCCGGCACGCCCTACCTTCACGAGTGTACCTTCCCCAGGGGCAAAGGACTCCTTCAGGGAATCGAGTACGAAGCGCCGGCGGAACTCACCAGCGAGGAATACCCGATCCTGCTGACTACCGGACGCATGCTCTACCATTACAACGTCTCCACCCGCAATTCCGGCACCCTTGAATCGCTGCGGCCCCACGAGCTGGCCGAGATCAATCCGGTCGATGCTGAACAGATCGGCGTAGCCGACGGCGAAGAGATGAGAGTCTCTTCCCGGCGCGGTTCCGTGGTGACCCGTGTGATCGTCACCGACCGGGTTCCGCCGGGGATAGTTTTCATGACCTTCCACTACTGGGAGACAGCGGTCAATGAGCTGACCAATTCCGCTTTCGACCCGGTCACGAAGACCGCCGAGTACAAGGTCTGCGCTGTGAAGATCGAAAAAGCCTGAGCAAATCGAAGGAAGCCTCGAATGTGTGAACCCGACCAGATAACCGTCCCCGTGCACGAGGCAGTCGGCATGATTCTCGGGCACGACATCACTGAGATCAACGCCACGGCCCACACCAAGAGCAGCGCCTTCCGCCGCGGCCATGTCATCACCGAAGCAGACGTTCCACGGCTGCGCGATCTGGGCAAGGAGAACATCTACGTCCTCGATATCTCCGAGGACCAGCTGCACGAGGACGACGCCGTGCTGCTGATGGTAGAGGCGCTGGCGGGGAAGAACACAGAGTACCTGCCGGAACCGCGCGAGGGCAGGATCAATATAATCGCCGGTGTCACTGGGCTGCTGAAAGTGGATGTGGAAGCGCTGGAACGTTTCAATCTGGTGGAAGAAGTCATGTGCGCCACCCGCCACAACAATACCGTCGTTCAAGCGGGCGACATCGTTGCCGGTACCCGTGCCATCCCGCTGGTGGTCGAGAAAGAATTTGTGGAACAGGCGGTGGCTATCGCTACAGGCAGTGATACCGAGGGCCTGGCGACAGGCAGTGGAGCTCCGGACCTTGTGCCTGGCGAACCTGCCGGCCGTAAAAGCGGCATTATCTCGGTACTGCCGCTCAAGCCGGCGAAGGCCGCCATCATCATCACCGGCAACGAGGTATATACCGGCCGCATCGACGACGCCTTCGAACCGATCATCCGGGAAAAAGTGGAAGCGCTGGGCTCTTCCATCGTCAGCGTGGCCAAATGCCCGGATAACATGCAGGCCATCCGGCAGGCGGTCCTGGCGGCGCATGAAGAGGCCGAACTTATCATCATGACCGGCGGTATGTCCGTCGACCCGGACGACATCACTCCACTGGCGGCGCGAGAAGCGGGCGCTGAGATCGCCGCCTATGGCTCCGCGGTGCTGCCGGGCGCCATGTTCATGGTCTCTTATTTTGAGGATGGAACCCCGGTGCTCGGCGTTCCGGCTTGTGGCATCCATCACCCGCGCACCATATTCGACCTTATCCTGCCGAGGGTGCTTGCAGGCGAGAAGATCACCAGCCGGGATATCGCCAGGCTGGGCCACGGCGGCCTCTGCCTGGATTGCCCGGAGTGTGAATTCCCGGTCTGCCCTTTCGGCAAATCCGCCTGAGGCAGCCCCATAAGCCCTAAAACCGAAAGCCATTTGTCCAACTCCCAAGCAGCCCGGAAAGTGACCCACCGGGCGATCAAATATTGGAACGATTGTCATGACCGCACTCACTAAATCACTTCAGGAACATCTGGACGAGGCGGCTGCCTTCCACGGCGGCGATTGCCCCGGGCAGACGCTGGGCGTGCGCCTGGGACGCGCGGGTCTCGAATGCCTCGGTGTCGACGATCCGCTTTCCGACGCCTGGCGCAAGAATCTGATGGTCTATGTGGAGATCGACCGTTGCGCCGCCGACGCTCTGATGATCGTCACCGGCTGCCGGGTCGGCAAACGGACGCTGAAGATAGTCGATCACGGAATCATGGCCGCCACCTTCGTGGACCTGAAGACCAGCCGGGCGGTTCGCGTCGTCGCCCGCGAGGAAGCAAGAGAGCTGGCGCCCCGCTACGCGCCGGAAGAGAAGAACAAATATGAGCAGCAGCGTCTGGCCTACCGGGTGATGCCTGATGAGGAACTGCTCAGTTTCGAGGAAGTAAAAGTCTCGATCCCTCCAGAAGACATGCCCGGCAGCCCGATCTCACGGGTGGCCTGCGAGCAGTGCGGCGACGCCGTCGTCGATATGCGCGAGATCCGGCGCGATGGCAGAATCCTTTGCCGCCCCTGCGCCGACGGTGCTTACTTCAGCCGCGGGGAGTAACTAGTTGACATATTCCTATTAAGTAGTATTATAAACAGGCTTATATGCAAAAAATAATCAAGCTTGATTATCATAAATATCCGGGATATTTATGATAATTCAAGTGTGAGGGGATGTGGGAACTTGAATAACTTTCGAATGCAGGGCATCAGAACCAGAATTCCAAAGAAGCGATATCATAAGATCTCACTGACGATACCTATTATGGTCGCCATATTTACGATGGCAATTTTCCTTGCTAGCTTGACCACCGCACAGGCTACAGTACCCACTGGCACCATTAGCGGCAGGGTCACTTATGGTACCTCGACAGCACCGGTAGTTGAAGCAATCGTGGAGATATATACAATTTCCGGTTCGCGTGTTGCCGTTGCATATACGGACGATGACGGTTACTACTTGACAGGCGGTCTTGCCGAGGGTAGTTACAAAGTCAAATTTTTTACCACGTCAAAATGGTGGCCCATCCCCCAGTACTACAATGACAAACCTGACTGGGCGTCGGCCGACATCGTGACAGTAACGGGGGGTAGCGTCACAGCAGGCATCAACGGACATATGTATCGTGAAATTGAGTGTGGCAGGCCGGCTCTCAGCCTGGGCATGTGGAGTCCACCTTACTGGAGTTCTTACGCCAATTACGAAGCCAGGAAGCTCTCAGTGGTTTACGTTATCTCGAATAACACCGCCCCCTATGCCCCAGTTGTAAAAATCACTGGGACGGAGAATACGAACGGCGTCAATCTGGCGACTTCCATTCCTCTGGTAATACCGGGAACAGATGAAATTCATACGCTCACGGGTGCGAACCTGCTCTATGATATTCCGGCCGGAGTCACATCGTTTCACAGCACAATCCGCGTCACGGCCCAGGACAGGTGCGCCGCCACCTATACGTATCCGTCTTGAGGAAATTGTCTGCAGCCTGAGCTGGATCCTGGTACCCAAGCTGGGAATCGAACCCATTGATAGTGAAACTCCGGAGCGGGGGACCCCGACCGGATTTTGAGTTTGGTGCCTTGCGTACCGTCTGGTCCCCGATAGTGTCTTATAGCCCTTTGTAGTGCGGTTCTCGGCCGCATCATTACCTCTAATACCTTCTTATACCCGATAGTCCCAGGAATTTGGTTGGCAAAAAGTTGGCAAATATAGGGCAATAAGTGATAGACAAAACACTCTATTCGATGTACTATAAATTCCCATTTGATCGAATCAGGCGGCAATGAAGGGGAGGTATGTGATGACAGTGCATCATGTAACATTCTCTTTTGTGCCGGTTCTCTGGCGGGGAATAAAGAATAGCTATTCTTTACTGCTTATCGTTATATTTTTCAGCTTACCTGCATTCGCTTTGGGCGGATACGTGCAGAATTTTGACAGTTGGGAAACTATGTCCGGTGCCATGTCCAGCCGTACTATTTTTGAATCAAACCAGTTTTATGGGACGGTTGGGAGTACCAGAAACATATTCTTATTCCCAGACCAGAATTTTAACTGGACTGTCACCGGTATGGGCACTGAAACCTGGTATACATATCCGAACCAGACTTTTGGTTGGAATGTCGGAAGCACGGGTACTGAGAACTGGTCTGTTGCGATGCCAGGTGAGACCGATCCGGCGGCATCGGGTTTTTATGAGTCGGGTGGTGCATGGTACAGGGACGGAAAACGGGTAACTTATGTAGGCGACGTGACCGAATTCCGGATCATCAACGGCAAGGCCTTCTGGAAGGGCGGCGGAGGCTATTATCAAAACAATCTATCCACGTACAATATTGCCTGCGCCTGTTACGGCAACATGGGACCCATTACTCAGTCGACTGGTGTCTCGGAATTTGCTGTCATCAACGGCAAGGCCTTTTGGAAGTATGGCGGAGGCTACTACCAAAACAATCTCTCCACGTACAACATCGCCAGCGCCAGTTTCGGCAACATGGGACCAGTCACCCAGCCTGCTGGTGTCTCGGAATTCGCGGTCATCGATCGTTTGGCCTTCTGGAAGTACGGCGGCGACTATTATTGCAATGATCTATCTAGATACATTTACGCAAGCGCCAGCTTCGGCAATATAGGACGCGTCACCCAGGGTGACGTCACAGAGTTCCGAGTTCATGGCGGTAAACCCTACTGGCAGAGCAACGGATCCTACTATTACAACGATCTCAGCATGTACACGCTTGCAACCAGCATCTGGGGAACTGTATATCGCACAACACCGCCTTTGCCAGCATCAGACACAGCGGACGCCTCCCTCGTTCCTTCCGCCTTCGGCCCACATTCTGCCACTGTGAACGGCTCTGCTTCCGGCTCAGGGATTGTCAGCGCTCAAGAAGGCAACAAGTTCATCGCCAACTATTCCGCTTATCCCATACCACAGAATGGCGGAAGCGTTAGCGGCATCTCCTACTCAGTTACGGATGACAACCCGAGCGTTTCAACTTGGATTTCTGGCGGCGGCGTCTATGCCAGCACCTCGGTCTCTCAACCAAACAGTGCTGTCAGAACAGCGACAGACTCGGGTAGCGGTATTGTGAATGCCACCGAAGGCAGCAAGCTCATCGCCACATTCAGCGCCTCCCCGCAATCAATCAGCGGGGGGAACATAACCGGAGTTAACTACACCATCACAGACGACAATCCATGGGTTACCACTTGGGTGAACGGCAACCAAGTGTATGCTAGCATAGCGGACTCCGTGGTCCCGGTCATCACCAATATCCAGCCCAACGACACAATTTCTACTACCACCTCAATTATCAGCGCCGACTACTTTGATACTCAATCAGGTATCGACCCTGCCTCTGCCACGATCCATGTGGATGGCAACACAATTATGTCCGGATGCTTGGCAACTGCTACCAACATCAGCTGTCCCATGGCTGGCCTGTCCGAGGGTGCTCATACAATTGAAGTAATAGTCAAGGACAACGTGGGCAACCAGGGGACTGGGACTGGTGCTTTCACCGTTAGTCTCTCACCTGTTGTTCGCGACTATTACTGGACTTGGTACGACAATGTGAGTATGAGCAACTGGGTACTGATGGCCAACCCAGCCGCATCCGGGAGGACGCTCGACTTCTCTTTAATCGTCGAAGGCGTCCCCCAGAACCTGGCCCCCTTCGCCATATCCGGCCAGCCGGCCGGCAAGGTGCCCGAGGGCATGGCGATCACGCCCAAGTTTGACGGCCTGATGGGCGGCCCGGTAAGGGTTATCTCCAATACCGGCGAGAGGGCGATCGTCTCCCAGCGCAGCCTGATGGGCAACTCCATCGAGGAGGTCCAGGGAACGGACGCGGAGAAACTCTCTGACCACTTCTGGTGGACTTGGTATGACCAGAAGAGCCCAGGGTTCACGAACTGGATCCTCGTTGCCAATCCCGGTGATGCAGATGTTTACTACGAGATAACCATAGATGGCGACGACCCGGGAGCAGGTAGTAAGGGAATCATCAATCCAGGAAAGAATGTGACGCCGACGTTCCCCGACAAGAGAGGTGGGGCTGTTGAGGTTAGGGCTTGGACGGATGATACAAAAATAACCCCAGCTAAGATAATCGCATCCCAGCGAGTGCTATCAGATTACGGCAAGGCTTTCAATGAAGTACCTGGTATCCCGGCTGAAGAGTTGTCCGACGACTACCTCTGGACCTGGTACGACAATGTGGGCTCTAGCGGCAAGGACTGGGTCTTGATCGCCAATCCCAATGATACTCAGATCTACTTTGAGATTACTGTGGCAGGCACGGACCCGGGACCAGGCAGTAAGGGATTCATCGACCCGGGTAAGAATGTGGCTCCGACCTTCCCTGGAGCAGTTGGCGGGCCGCTGGAGGTCAGAACGTGGACTGATGACACCAAGTCCACGCCTGCAAAATCGATTGCCTCGCAGCGTGTTATCTGGGGTCCCTCATTTGAGGAGGTTCCGGGATTTCCCGTCGGGACACTCACCTCGAACTACCACTGGACCTGGTATGACCAGCAGAGCGTCGGCTCTACTAACTGGGTGCTGGTGGCGAATCATAACGACGCATCTATCTACTACGAGATTATCATCGGTGGCGAGCCCGCCGGTACCGGCGCGAGCGGGACCATCTTAGCTGGCGAAAACGCTACTCCGATCTTCCCTACAAGAATGGGCGGACCCGTCGAGGTTAGGGCTTGGACGGACGACACTAAGGTCACCCCAGCCAAAGTCATGGCTTCGCAACGGGTGCTTTGGAACGGGTATTTCAACGAAGTTTTGGGGACGGTTCTAGATTAGGATTCTAAATTTTACATGTTAACCCTAATATGTTGACTCCTCAGTTATTTTTAAGGCTAAGACCAAAGAATTAAATCATTCCAGATAGGCGGTAAAGTCTTCAAAATGGTACTTCAGCAATCCAAACAATCCATATGGAATAGAAATGGCAAAAAGACAGCTCTCAGATAAAGAACTCCAGGATCATCTAGTCGAGCAAATTCAGCTCACTGAGGCGTCAGCCTCATCATATGATGACGGGGTTGAAGCGCAAGCCAAACAATTGGCAGTAAGAATCAGAGTTCTTGTGCATGATACAAAGTCGTCAAAATCACTGCTTGGCCAGCTTGGATTAAAGGATTGCTTGCTTTTCTATGATACCGATCCTGGTCTTATCCCTGGGAATACCGCCTCTCATGCAGGGCTGGTCGCACAAAGCATTCGTATTGGGCCCGACGGAGACGAAATCAAATACGTACCGATTCTTGATGATTCAGAATTCTCTGATGAATATCTACTTGGTTTTGAAAAATGGTGGAATAAGGTTGTTATCAAGGATAAAAATGAGATTAGTTTCACCCGTCGGGAGCTTGTACTGGACATTGCTAATACTGATGGCGGCGCGCATGTTGACGGGGCATTGAGGAAAGAATATGACGATCTTTCAAGGGGGAATTCCACAGGTTGGGTAGCATTTGATTCAAATAATGAACGACCGCTACTTGGCGTTGAATTGGCCTCAATAAGAAAAATAGCTGAGGAACTGTTGCAGTCACTGAGGTCCAGAAAGTTCAACCCTGCAAAGGTCGGTCGCAATGATCCTTGCCCATGTGGCAGTGGTGCGAAATTTAAGAGGTGCTGTTCTGGTTAGAGTGTGCGCTGTTGGGCAAATGTTGGCAAATGGTTGGCAAGAGGGACTTAGCGGTCAAAATGGGAACGCGGCTGGCACAAAACGAATGTACTGAATTACAAGCAAATCCTGGTGCCGAAGGTGGGAATCGAACCCACACCGGGGGTGACCCCGACCGGATTTTGAGTCCGGCTTAGGCGAACTACACAGGGATTGCCTTAATATATATATGGATATAATATATATATATTATGAAGGCTTCCCAGACATCGAAAAAAATCCTCTTCTCTCTGCCCGAAGCGCTGCTGGCTGAAATCGATAGTGTGGCTGCTGAGGAGCATCGTTCCCGCAGTGAGCTTATCAGGGAGGCAACCCGCCGTTACATCACCGACAGGCCTGGCCGACAGCGTCCCATCGACGATCAGGGAGTCCGCGAAGCGATACGCTCAATGGACCGGATCGCTGAAAAGATGCATTGTGATTCCAGCGCCGCGCAGACGATCCGCGATATGAGAGACTCGCGCTACGGGCCATCCGAAGAAGAGAATGACGAGGATTGAAATCGGCTATCCTTGATACCTCGGTGGTCATCAAATGGTTCCACCGGGAAAACGAGGAAGACGTAGACAAGGCGCTTCTGTTGCGCCAGGCATATCTTGAGGGTGCTCTTAACGTGATCGTTCCCGATCTGCTCATCTACGAATTCGGGAACTTCCTGAGGTGCGGATCCGGTCTCAAGCCAGATGACATGCTGGCCGCGATCGGTGCCCTGTGGTCTCTGGGAATTGACATCCAGCCGATTGATGCGACCTTAAGCGAACAAATGGTCCAGCTCGCATCCCGGCATGGGATAACTGCTTACGACGCAGCGTTCGTTGCGCTTTCGCAATCACTTTCCGCTCCGCTGGTCACAGCCGACCTGATGCTCCATGAAAAGTGCGGCAAGGATCACGCGGTCATGTTGCTGTCCCGGCTGGAGGGAGTATAGGGAAGAAGCGCTGCCATCGTTCAGGTGAGCGACGAATCAAGACCGTGATGGGGTAGAATAACGCCGTGAGCGAATACAATCATCAATGAGCGGGATTCCCACAGAAGTCAGCGCCCGTGCGCAGGAATTGCGCCGCGAGCTCGACCGTCACAACTACGCTTACTACGTCCTCGACCAGCCTGAGATCAGCGACGCCGAGTATGACCGGCTGTTCTCGGAGTTAAAAAAGCTCGAGGAAGAATATCCCGCGCTGCAGTCTCCCGATTCCCCCACCCAGCGGGTCGGCGCCGAACCTCTGGCGGCTTTCACCCAGGTGCGCCATCCCCTGCCGATGCTCTCCCTGGCCAACGCCCGCAACGAGCAGGAGCTGGAGGACTGGCATCACCGTATCAGCAGGTTGCTTGAAGAGCAGGCCGCCCGCGAGCCCGAATCTGAAGTCCTGATGCCAGAAAAAGCCACCTTCGTCACCGAGCCCAAGATAGACGGGCTGGCGATCTCGCTCATCTATGAGAATGGCAGCCTGGTCCGCGGCTCTACCCGCGGCAACGGCGAAGTCGGCGAGGATGTCACCGCCAACCTGCGGACGATCCACGCGATCCCCCTTGCGCTTCGCCTGGAGCCGGGCGAGCAGCCACCGGCCGTGCTCGAGGTCCGGGGCGAGGTCTATCTGCCGCTGGCAGCCTTCCAGCGTTACAACGAGGAGCGGGCCGCCGCCGGCGAGCCCACTTTCGCCAATCCGCGCAACGCCGCCGCAGGCTCGGTGCGTCAGCTCGATCCGCGCATCGCCGCTAAACGGCCGCTCAGCATCTGGTGTTACCAGGTGGGTTATACGGAAGGGCTGGAGCTGGAATCACATTCGCAGGCGCTCGAATGGCTAACCGCCCATGGTTTCAAGGTCAATCCCCTGATTTCCCGCTACGAGGATTTCGCTGAGGTCATCGAAGCCTGTCGGGCCTGGGAGGAGCGCCGGTCCGAGCTCGACTACGACATCGACGGCGTCGTGGTCAAGGTCGATTCCTATGCCATGCACGACGCTCTCGGCGTCGTCGGCCGTGATCCCCGCTGGGCGGTCGCCTACAAGTTCGCACCCAGCACCGCTGTCACTCACCTTCTGAAGATCGGGATCAATGTCGGCCGCACCGGAGCGCTCAACCCTTACGCGATAATGGAACCGGTCGAGGTCGGCGGTGTCACAGTCAGCCAGGCCACTCTCCACAACGAGGAAGACATCAATCGCAAGGACATCCGCGAGGGCGACTGGGTCGTCATCCAGCGTGCCGGCGACGTCATCCCCCAGGTGGTCGGCCCGGTCATCCAGAAACGCACTGGCGAGGAACGGGAATTCCATCTGCCCGATCTCTGCCCCTCCTGTGGCTCGCACACGGTACGGCCCGAGGGTGAGGTCGTGGTCCGCTGCCCCAATAAATCCTGCCCCTCACAGATAGTCGAGAGCATCAAGCATTTCGTCAGTAAGGGCGCCATGGATATCGACGGCGTCGGCGAGAGGCTGGTCGAGCGGCTTTACGGCCTTGGCCTGATAGAGAACATGGCCGACCTCTACTCGCTTAATGAGGAAGAGCTGATCGGCCTTGAGACTTCCAGCTCGGTCAATCAGCAGGGAACCACGGTCAGCCACCGGCTTCAGGAAAAAAGCGTCGCCAACATCTTCACGGCGCTCGGTGATTCGCGCGGCCGCCCGTTCCACCGGGTGCTGTTCGCCCTCGGCATACGCCATGTTGGCTCAATCAATGCCCAGCTCCTGGCCTCGAACTTCCGGAATATCGACGCTCTGATGTCGGCGACTCCCGATGAGATCTCCCAGGTCGAAGGCATCGGACCGGTAATCGCCGAAGCCGTCCGCGACTACTTCGCGGAACCGCATAATATCGAGACTGTCCAGCGGCTGCGGCAGGCAGGCCTGCAGTTTGAGGTCGCCGCGGGTGAAGAATCGGCTCCGAAACCGCTGGCGGGAAAGACATTCGTGCTGACCGGCACCCTGGCTTCGCTGGGGCGCGCTGAGGCGAAGGAGAAGATCGAAGCGCTCGGCGGCAAGGTCTCCGGCTCAGTCGGCAAAGGCACTGACTATGTAGTCGCCGGTGAGAATCCCGGGTCGAAGCTGGTTAGAGCTGAGAAGCTGGAGAAGCAGATTCTTACTGAGGAGGAATTCCTGGCTATGGTTTCCAGCTGAGCGCTGCCCACCGCGACTGAAGTTCGGAGCCAGGATGGCAGCAAGCGCGGCGTTATTAGTTAATCTTCCTCGGGGTCGAACTCGGCCTCGGTATTGATCCCGTACTGGCCATACTTGTCCAGGACCATATCCCTTATCTCTTCAGTCTCAAGACCTTCAGAGTGCCACCGGATCACGTCCAGTGCGGTGTCGATGCATGTCGTTCAGGTCGAGCCGTGATCGTTGAACTCGATCCTGTCGCTGGTCCTGTATTTGACGAAGCAATCCAGGCTGCTGTGATGCTTGCCCGTCAGGGAGCAGCCGCAAAAGCAGGGAACCCTGCTGAACAGCTCCGGCATCTCTGCGGCGCTTCGGTAGGCGAGCTCTGATCCATTCAGGGCGTCGGCATCGTTTACAAAGTCAGGCAGCTGGAACTCAGGCTGCCTGCTGGCGGCGCTACTGAGGGATGTGAATACCGTGTAGCCGCCGAGTGCCAGTGTCATGAACAACAGGGTGCAGATGATGGTGAAGAAAGTGGAGAAACCGGAAGAGCAGGATGATTCACATGAGGCGTGGGAGCCCTTTTGGTTCGTCTGATTGAGTACCATCCGCAACTCTCCCAGTGCGGCCCGAAAATATTTTCCGGACCTTCGTCAAAACGCAGCTTAAAACCGCAGCTGTAATTCATAATCGACTCCCCGTAAATAAATAAAAGCTCCGGGAGACCCGGAGCTTTTATGTAACTCTTGCCCGATGTGGCGGAGTGGCGGAACTGGAAACTCCCCCACAGGGGTGATGCCTGACCGGCGCTAGGGCACCGGTGGTGTGGGCGTCGGTTTGTAGCCGAGCTTTGAATACTCGGCGTCGATCCTCGCCCTTATCTCCTTAAGTGGAACTCCTTCTTTTTGCCACTGGCTCACGGCCAGTGCGATATCCACTCATATGTCTCAACCGGCGGCGTGCTTGTCGAAGACGATGTTGTCGCCGCTACCCGACTTGATGAAGCAGTCGAGGTTGCTGTCGTGCCCGTCAAGCTCGCCACAACCACAGTAACAGGGGATGTATTTCAGGACGTCCTGGTTATCCACTGCGAACTGATAAGCTTCCGCGGTTCCCTTGGGCACAGTCGGACCGTTTACATAGTCCGGGAGCTTAACCCCACCAGAGCCGGAGTCGGCGCCACCACGGGTCATTACCCAGCCCATGATCCCGCCTACCAATCCGACAAGGATGACTACTGCAGCAAAGATGCCTATCGACATAGAAGAACCAGACGATCCGCCCTTGCCTGCAACTTTGCCACCTGCTGGTTTTTTCTTGCTCTTGGCCAATTCTCACCACCTTCCGGGAAATCTTCTACACATGATTGATGTTGCAATAAGGCCCCACGACATCACAGGGCTCAGTCTCGAATTCCAGCGTAGAGTGCACGATCCCAAAATCCCGCGCGAGCATCTTCTTCAGGTCCGACAGGATGCGGCTGCTTTCACTAAGCATCACATCCTCGACCACCACATGGCAGCTGAGCGCGTATATCTCGGAGCCCAGCGTCCAGACATGGATATCGTGGATATCCAGAACGCCGTCTTCTTCCTTCATCTCGAGGACCAGCTGGTCCACATCGATGGCCCTCGGCGAGCTCTCGAGGAAGATCTCCAGGGTCTCCCGGATTATCTGCCAGGCGCCCCAGAGGATGGCCAGACCCAGGCCGACGCTGATCAACGGATCGACGACATACCAGCCTGTAGCCAGGATGATTGCACCGGCCACGATAACAGCTGCTGAAGCCGCCGCGTCACCCAGTAGATGCAGGATGGCACTGCGGATGTTGATGTCGCCCGAAGACCTCTTCCTCAGCACTACGACTATTAGTAGATTAGCACAGAGTGCCAGCATGGCAGTAATCATCACGATGGCGCCACTGACCGGCTGGGGATCCAAAAACCGCTGGTAAGCCTCATAAAAGATCCAGAGGGTGACAGCGACCATGGCCAGCGAGTTAATCAGGGCGGTGAGTATCCCGGTGCGGTGGAACCCGAAGGTCTTGGACGCGGTCGGCGGCTTCCTGGCCTGCTCGATTGCATACCAGGTTATGCCCAGTGCCGCGATGTCGGTGAAGTTATGGACGGCGTCGCTGAGCAGGCCCAGGCTGTCCGCCGCGAACCCGGCGACAACCTCGGCCACCACGATCAGGAGGTTGAGGGCGATGCCGGCGATCAGGCCGCGTTTGATGCCGCCCGCCGGTCCTTCTGCGCTGCCACTGGCGCCATGGCTCAGTCCACCATGGCTGTGTCCGCCATGTCGTCCGCCGCCGATCCCATGGCCGTGGCCGCCCAGGCCGTGCCCTTCGTGGCCGTGTGGATGAGAGTCCTTCATGCTCACTCTTCCCTCGACTCCTCGATCGCTTCCCAGCCTTCCCTGATGACCAGCGGCAACATGGCCAGCGCGGCCAGCGGATCGGCCCAGCCCCAGCCGAAGGCGGCGTTGAGCCCGAGTCCCGCGAGCAGGACCAGGGAAAGGTAAGAGCAGACCCAGGTCTCCATGGCGTCCGCCGCCAGCGCCTTGCTGCCCAGTCCGCGCGCCGTCCGCTGTTTCAGGAGCGCGAGCAGCGGCATTATCACCAGCGAGGCTACGGCAAGAATGATGCCGGCCGGGCTTTCTTCGGCGCTGCCCCCGGTCCACAGCTTGTAAACGGCTTCAACCGTTATATACGCCGAGAGCGCGAGGAAGGTCAAGCCGATGATCAGCAGGGCACGGCGTTCCAGGGAGGAATGTTCGTCTTCGGAGATGGCGGATCCGATGCTGGTCTCCCGTTTCAGCCTCCACAAAAGGGTCATGCCGGCAGCTATCTCGATGACGCTGTCGAGGCCGAAAGCGACCAGGGCGACGCTGCCCGCTAGCACACCCGCCACGATCGCGACCAGAGCTTCAATGGCGTTGTAGCCGACAGTGAAATATTCGAGGATCACGCCCCGGGCGAGGAGGGACTGGCGGTTGCGTGCGGCCGTGCCGGTGTCGGGAGTCGGCGGGCTGTTGTCGGGAGCTGGATTCAAAGGCTCATCCCGAAGTTGTGCCGCTGTCAGTTTCCGGCATGTTTCCGCTGACATGGCCGATATGGCCGACTCCCTGCTCGAAAAGCTTCTCCACATGGTCGTCGTCCAGGGAGTACCAGGCGATGCGCCCCTCCTTGCGGAACTTCACCAGGCCAGCCATGCGCAGCACCCGCAGCTGGTGTGATATGGCCGACTGGGTCATGTTCAGGGCAGCGGCTATATCGCAGACGCAAAGTTCGTGCTGCGCCAGGAGGGAGATGATGCGCAGCCTGGTGGGATCAGACATCACCTGGAAGATCTCGGAAAGCCGCGAGGCCGTCTCCCAGTCGATTGAAGAATCCTCGAGCTGATCCACGAGTTCCGGATGGATGCATTCCACGTCGCATACATATTCGTGGGATGTTTTTGGCCGCTCAGCCGGATTCCCCGCAGGATGCTTTCTATGAATAGATGAACGCATACTCATATATTAGGCCGGCAGGGGGATTTCGTCAATGGATCTAGCCAGCCAATAAAAAAGAGGCCGGGGTGTCCGGCCTCTCAAATAATGCTCTGTGTTGGCTGATAGTCGGTTTTAGTGCCGATCCAGCCCGCGCTATGTGCTTAGTATATGGTGACCGTCACGGTCCTGCGGCCCCAGGCATATGCTTCGCCACAGGGCAGCCAGACATCGACTATATTGCCCTGGATCGCGCCGCCGGTGTCAGCGGCGATTGCATCGCCATAACCGGAGACGTGCACCCGGCTGCCCAGCGGGATCACGCTCGGATCCACGGCGATGATGCCGCGTCCCACCGGCATGCCGGTGGCCGTGGTGCCGCCGAGGCAATATGCGGTCGACTCCGCCGTGAAGCTGGTGCCGCCGCCATGAGGCGCTGAATTATCCTCGGTATACTCGCCGCCGCCGGACTGGCTCTCCGAGGCTGACTGGATCTGGTTCATGCTACTCTCGATGCTGGCCGCCTGCGCCTGAAGCTGAGCGAGCTGCTCGTCGGTCAGCTGCTTCTCGCTCTCCAGTGAGCTCACAAAACTCTGCTGGCGGCTGTGGGCGTCCAGCAGGCCTGCCTGTGCGGAACTCAGTTCGTCGATAGAGGCCGCAAGCTGGTTCTGCATGTCCGAAAGGCTGGCGATCTTGTCCTCGATGCCACGCTTGGCATCCTGCACCGATACGATAAGTTCCCGGTCCTCGTCGGCGATGTAATTGATCATATCGACGCGATTGAGGAAATCAGAGAAATCGCCGGCGCCCATCACGACTTCCAGGTAGCCGACGTCATTGCTCTTGTAAGTACCGCGAAGCCGCTTTTCAAGGGCTCCCTGGCGCTGGTTCAGACTGGCCTGGAATTCGTTGAGGCGCTGCTGCTCGGCCTCGATCGCAGCCTGGGTGTCGGCGCGCCGCTGAGTGATCTCTGAGATATCGCTGCTGTAGCGGCCGACTTCGCTGTCTACAGCCACCAGTTCGGAGAGCGCCTGCTGGTAATCCGCGTCGAGTTCCTGAGACCTGGCTTCCAGGTCGCCTATCTGCTGGCTGGTCGTGCCCAGCTCATCAGCAGGAGTTGCCAGCGCGGAAGGAATGGCGAGAAGCGGAATGAGTAGAGCAGGAAGTAAGAAGAAAAGTTTTGGCAGGATAGATGATTTATGTTTGCCTGAGTGTTTAATAAAACCCGCTAGGATAACATCCTCCAATATTTGATGACGGTACACCCCGGGAGGCCCTAATCCCCACTACAGAGCCAAAAATGCCCGCAAAAAACGGCCGTGGTTTCCAGAAAATGTCGCTATTTCCGCTATTTTCCCCACTTTTACGTTGACCATTGGGTTCTGGAACCCGGCCGAAGTGCGACTATAGCATCCCCTAAAATGACATGCAAGCGATATAGTGACTATTGTCGCAAGCCCAGGAACAGGGGTTTCGGATAGCAGGGGAAGTGGCATTCGGCTAGAAACCGGTATGCGAGCGGGATGGAAGCAGGTAGGTCAAATCACATTATGTAATGGAGTCGCGAGATGGATTGGAAACTTCTTATCACTACATTCATCACCATGGTGGTGATCATCGATCCCGTGGGTAACACCCCGGTATTCCTGGTGCTGACCGCGGACGAGAGCCCGGGGCACCGGCGCCGCTTCGCACTCCAGGCAGTGCTGGCAGCGGCGGCGGTAATCTTCCTGTTCGCATTCTTCGGTCAGTATGTGCTCGATTATCTGGGCATATCGGTGGAGAGTCTCACTATTGCCGGCGGCATCCTCCTGGGCATCGTCGCGCTCGATATGATGAAGGGCAAGCTGGACTCGAACCAGCAGGTGCGCCGGGGCGCTAATGCGGCGCTGGTCCCCCTGGGGACGCCTCTGCTGGCTGGTCCGGGTGCGGTGGTAGGCGCGATGCTGCTGATGGAGCGTTCTGAAGGCACGGACGGCAAGGCTCTGGTAGCGGGTGGCATCGTGGCAGCGCTGGCAGTCGTGCTGCTGGCGCTACTCGCTGCCGGCTGGCTCGTACGGATATTAAAGGACACGGGCGTCGATCTGCTCACCCGTGTCATGGGCATCCTTCTGGCCGCAATAGCTGTTGAGTTCATCCATCAGGGGATAGCCAGCTGGGTAAACGGCAGCTGACAGGCACAAGGGATGCGCTGACTGGCACAAGGGATGCGCTGACTGGCAGACAGGATTTTTCTGGTTCAAGATTGAAACCGTCCGCAATCGGGCAGAATTTCAGAAGTCCAGAGTAAAACTTGTGGGATCGATGGTTCCAGCACTGAAAAGAAGGAGGAGCAAAGAATGGCTATTTTCAAATGCGACGAATGCGGATCGTCCAAAGAGGGAAGGTGCAAGCCGAAGAAATGCCCCGATTGTGGCGCTGAAGGCACCATGACCAAGCAGGGATGAAACGGCAGCCCTGAACGGGCTGTCAGCATAAAAAAGGCACGCGCGAAAGGAACTATATGAAGGGTGTTGAGATCAAGCCGGATATACACTGGGTCGGGGCGGTAGACTGGCCGGTCAGGGATTTCCATGGGTATGTCACTCCCAAGGGAACGACTTACAACAACTACCTTATCAACGACGAGGATATAACGCTGGTCGATACGGTGAAGCACGACTTCGCCGAGGTGTCGTTGCGTAATATCGCCAGCATCGTCGATCCGGCGAAGATCAAAAACATCGTCATCAACCACGTGGAGAACGACCATGTGAGCTCGCTGGGGCAGTTCATGCATATCATCCCGTCCGCGCATATATATATAAGCGAGCGCGGCCGGCAGGTCATCGAGCGGTTTTTCGATACTTCAGCATGGGACATAACCGTGGTCAAGACCGGGGACGAGCTGAAATGTGGCAGATACACGCTGCAGTTCATCGAGACGCCCATGCTCCACTGGCCGGACTCGATCATGACCTATGTGAAAGAGGCCAGCCTCCTGATATCCCAGGATGCGTTCGGGCAGCATCTCGCCACGAGCGTCAGGTTTGACGACGATTTCATAACCTGTGCCTCTCACTCGCAGCTGGACGAGGCGGTCATCGACTACTACGCCAATATCCTCATGCCCTTCGGGGCCCTGATCAAGTCGAAGATCAAGGCGATACAGGAGATGGGGATCCCGATCGACATGATCGCCCCGGATCATGGCCTGATCTGGCGCGGAGCCCCGGAACACGTGCTCGACATGTATATGGGCATGGCCAACGGCAGGGCCGACCTTTCCATCGCCATCATCTACGACACCATGTGGAAAAGCACCGAGATAATGACCGAACCGCTGGTCCAGGGAATCACAGACGAAGGCGTCGACTGCAAGGTGATAAAGCTGCGCGAGACCCCGATGAGCTTCGCTATCACGGACTTCTGGAAGTCCCGCGGGTGTCTGGTGGGTTCGCCCACGCTCAACAACGAGGTCTTCCCGTCGATGGCGCAGTTCATGACCCATCTCAGGGGTCTGCGTCCGAAGGACCGGATGGTGGGAGCGTTCGGCAGTTATGGCTGGGGTGGCGGCGCGGTCAAATGGCTCTACGGCCAGTTCGAGGAGATGAAGCTCAAGGCTGTAGAAGGTGGCCCTGAGGTCAAGTACAAGCCGTCTTCCGAAGAGTTCCAGCAGTGCTACGAGTTCGGCCGGGAGTTCGCCAGACAGGTGCGGGAGTATCACCAGCAATACGAATAGCGGTCAGAGCGGCTCGAGCGTTCCGCCAAGACCTCGAGCGCATTCGTTTTCTCAGGATACCCAGGCACAGATACCCCAGGCATCGATACAAAGGAGAGCAGGAATGCAATTCGAGTGCAGCGTGTGCGGATATATATATGACGAAGCTGTCGAGGACGTGCCGTTCGCTGATCTTTCCGACGACTGGACCTGCCCCGTCTGTGGCGCGCCCAAGGAAGCCTTCGAACTGGTCGAATAGATGGCGGTCAGGATAGAGAAGATTCCGGGAGGTTTTGAAGTCGACGGCCTGCAGCTGCTCAAAGGCCGGTGCGGCTGCACCTCCCTGGCGAAGTGCTGTTATTCGTGGTCGAAGGTCAAGCACAAGGGAGACATCATCAGCTTCGAGGCCAAGCTCTCCGCCCCCGACACGAAAGACAACTATTCTTGGGGCTACACGGCGACGAAGGACGGCATCACGGTGACCGTCACCGTCGAGGATGCAAGGGACAAGGAGATTTATTCGGGATTCATTCCGCCGGCCGCCGGCGAATGGGAGAGCCGCGGCTGGGAGATCACCGAAAAGACCGGCGACCGCGAAGACGGCGTCGTCTGGCGCTGCGCCATGTGCAAGTGGCTGTACAGGGAGAATGAGGAAGGGACTCCGTTCGAGCAGCTTCCCGATAGCTGGAAGTGCCCCATCTGCGGGGCGCCGAAAGCCGAATTCGAACGGATAGGCTGAACGCGAGGCCGGATGCGCGGGATCGAATCACGCGTGGCCTCCATAAATAAACAGGAGAGGAATCAAGATGGCTGAAAAAGGACTGTTCTGCGGTATCAACGAGCCGGCGGACCCGGCGAACCTGACCGAGATGGAGAAGAAGCATATCCCGGTGATCGACTGTCCCGAGACGGTCAAGGGGGGCGAGCCGTTCCAGGTGACGATCAAAGTCGGCGAGTTGCCCCACGTTATGGAGGAAGCCCATCATATCCAGTGGCTCGAAGTCTGGTTCAGCACCAATTTCAACGCCCGGATCGACCTGACACCGGTGTTCACCCGGCCGGAAGTCACGATAACCCTGGTCAAGGGCCGTCTGCATAAGACCTCGACACTGAGAGTGGTGCAGCGCTGTAACATCCACGGTCAGTGGGAAGCGACGAGGGATGTGACGGTAACGGAATAAGCAGTTACGGGAAAAGGCCGTCTCAGGATGCGGCCAGGCAGGCTTCAGGATGCAGCCAGGAAAATATGGTGGCATCACAAGAGGCAGCTTAGAAAAACCACCTCCCGGGCTTTCCTAAAACCGCCTCTCGGGGAATACAATCCCCCAGACGGGGAAACTTTAACTCCGAGAAAACCCTTATATATGAGCCAGGAACTGGAGGAGCGGATGTCCATTTCCCTGAGAGGCCGTGAATATTGCCCAGGCGGCGGGCAATCCCCTCACGGGCGGATTACCGGCTGGCGGGCGATAATGCTGGGATTGGCTGCCCTGATGCTGTTTTTAATGCCGATATCAGCGTTTTCAGGTGGCTGCGGCGAGGAGAAGAATGCCGGACCAGTCGGTGCCGTGGAGGACCTGGTGCACCTGCTCAACGCCCGCGACTTCGGCCCGGCATACGACTCACTTGCGGAATCCTCTCCTTACCGGAATATGACAAAGAACGAGTTCATCCAGGAGAACGAGAGATTCTTTCCTTCGAATTCCATGGCTTTCCGGCTCTCCGACCTCACTGCCAGCGAGATCGTCATCGACGGGGAAACGGCCACGGTTTCATGGTCAGGTACCTGGGCGTATGGGATGAAGGGCGAGACCGGGGACACGATCACGGTCGATTCCACTGTGGTGAACGAGAGCGGCGTCTGGAAGGTCGAGGATCTCTGGGGGGACTGACGGGGCCTAATTATGGTGATGTCCGTGCTGTTTATCTTCCGGTTCTGCGTGCGTGTGCCCGTGCATTTTCACAGAAGCGGTATCCAAGTCTGAAACTTTCTCGGCGTCCTGCTCCGGCTGGTTCATCATCTTCAGCATGGAGACTCCGCCAGTGCGGATGAATCTTGCAAGGAGGATAGCTCCACCGATCAGGAAGATAATGTTGAGGACCGTGGTGTAGCTCAGGCTTGCACCGCTCAGTTCTGACTCCAGGTCCCGCCTTTCAGGAATCAGGCCCAGCGCGCCAAACAGTACCTCGACCACGATTCCTGCCGCTACCATCGCTGCATATGAAGTGGCCAGCAGAAACAGGCTCATCCGGGCGCCATAATACTTCCTGTAGATATTAAGTATAGGCAGGACGATCAGATCGGCAAAGATGAAAGATATTACTCCACCGAAACTGATACCACCATTCCAGAGGACGACTGCCAGGGGCACGTTGCCTATGGAGCAGACGAAAGAGATTATGGCAACCAGTGGTCCTGCGATCGGCCCCCAGATCATCGCGAAGGTCCCGCTATCGGTGAAAAATATGTTTTGCCAGAATGTCTCGGGAACCCATGCTGCCAGAGCGCCGGCGATGACCAGCCCCAATGCTATATCTCTCCAGATGGCAGCCCAGTCCATAATGAAATAATGGCTGGTCGCGGTGAAGCCGCGGCTTGAGAAGATCCTCCTGCGCAGCGGGCCTTCCGTGACTGACATGTCCATGCGGGCGTGGCCTTCCATCGATCCGGGGATGCCCTTGTTCGCCTGCTCCCGCGCCTTCTCGACCATGTTCTTCTTGAGGAAAATCCTGAAGAGGATGGCAAGCATGATGATCATCAGCGGCCCGCCGATGAACTCCGCCAGGGTGAACTGCCAGCCCAGGAGCAGCAGCATGATGATCCCCAGCTCGATAACAAGATTGGTCGATGCGAACTCAAATACGATGGCCGCGGTGAAGTCACCGCCCTTTCTGAAGATCGACCGGGCGATCGCAACTGATGCGTAGGAGCAGGAGGATGAGGCGACACCCAGGCTGGTGGAGATGGCGAGCGAGCGGGGCGAATTATCCGGGAGCAGTCTTGCCATTTCCCGGTGTGAGACGACTCCCTGGATTACCGCCGAGATCGCGAAACCAAGGATCAGTGCCCAGAGGATCTCCCAGAGCATGTGGAAGGAAGTGATAAGGGCGTCTGTGATGAAAGCTGGCATATTGACAGCCTATGCCGGCGGCGTTTTCATTTCAGGCGCCGATGTCAGCCTCGACCGCACTGGCTTCATCTGTTGATTCAGGGACTGAGGCAGCATGGAACATCAATCCGCTTACCCCAGCATCAACCTCCACCGTCTGTCCCTCCCCAAACTCACCCATCAGCAGCTTCAGCGCCAGCACATCCTGGATCTCTTTCTGGATCAGCCGCTTCAGCGGCCGGGCGCCGTAGGCCGGGTCGTAGCCCTCGCGGGCAAGGTAGTCCTTGGCGGAGTCGGTGAGAGTGATACCGATGTTGCGGTCGGCCAGCAGCGCCGTCATGTCGCGAGCCTGGATCTCCACGATCTCGCGCAGCTGTTCCTCACTCAGCCGGTGGAAGATGATGATGTCATCCACACGGTTTAGAAACTCCGGCTTGAAGTGTTTCTTCATGGCTTCGCTGACCAGCCTGTCCATCTCCTCCTCGCCGCCGGCGCCCAGCTCGGTTATATACTGGCTGCCGATGTTCGAGGTCATGATGATGACGGCGTTCTTGAAATCCACCGTGCGGCCGTGGCCGTCGGTCAGCCTGCCTTCGTCCATGATTTGCAGGAGCACATTGAAGACCTCCGGGTGTGCCTTCTCGATCTCATCCAGAAGCAATACTGTGTAGGGACGGCGCCGGACCGCCTCGGTCAGGTAACCACCCTCTTCGTAGCCGACGTAGCCCGGGGGCGCGCCGATGAGCCGCGACACCGTGTGTTTCTCCTGGAACTCGGACATGTCGATGCGCACCATGGCGTGCTCGTCGTCGAACATGAACTCTGCTAGCGCCTTGGCCAGTTCGGTCTTGCCGACACCGGTCGGCCCCAGGAAGATGAATGAGCCGTAGGGCCGGTTGGGGCTGCTGAGTCCGGCGCGGGCTCGGCGCATGGCGTTGGACACGGCCGCGATGGCTTCGTCCTGGCCGATGACCCGGTCGTGCAGGCGGTCTTCCATGTGGATGAGTTTTTCGACCTCGCCCTCCATCAGCCTCGAGACCGGGATGCCGGTCCATTTGCTGACGACCTCGGCGATATCCTCTTCGTCCACCTCTTCCTTGAGCATCTTCTGATCCTTCTGAAGTTCGGCGAGGTGGGCGTTCTCCTCCTCGATCTTTTTAGTCAGTTCGACCGTTGTGCCATAGCGCAGCTCGGCGGCTTTCTGCAGGTCGCCCTCACGCTCGGCACGGTCGGCATCGGTCTTGGTGTGCTCCAGCTCTTCCTTGAGTGCCCGGATCTTCTGGATGGAATCCTTTTCGTTAGTCCAGTGGGCCTTCATGCGGTTGGACTCTTCCTTGAGCTCAGCCAGCTCTTCCCTGACCTTGTCGCGGCGCTCCTTGGAAGCCTTGTCCTTTTCCTTGCGGAGCGCCCGGTCCTCGATCTCGAGTTTCTTGATGCGCCGCTCGACCACGTCGATCTCTGTGGGAAGGCTGTCGATCTCGATGCGCAGGCGGGAACTCGACTCATCGATCAGATCGATGGCTTTGTCCGGCAGGAAACGGTCGGTGATATAGCGGTCGGAGAGCACGGCGGCGCCTACCAGCGCCGCGTCCTGGATGCGGACGCCGTGGTGGACCTCGTAACGTTCCTTCAGACCACGAAGGATAGCAATGGTGTCCTCGACTGAAGGCTCGCCGACGAAGACAGGCTGGAAGCGTCGCTCCAGGGCCGGGTCTTTCTCCACATACTTGCGGTATTCGTCGAGCGTGGTCGCGCCGACTGCGCGCAACTCGCCACGGGCGAGCATCGGCTTCAGCATGTTGGATGCGTCCATGGAGCCTTCAGCCGCGCCGGCACCGACGAGGGTATGCATCTCGTCGATAAAAAGTATGATCCTGCCTTCGGATTCGGCGATCTCCTTGAGCACAGCTTTCAGCCGGTCCTCGAACTCACCCCGGTACTTGGCGCCCGCGATCAGCGAACCGATGTCCAGCGCCACGACCCGCTTGTCCTTGAGCCCCTCGGGCACGTCGCCATCGACGATTCGCTGGGCGAGGCCCTCGACCAGGGCGGTCTTGCCCACGCCGGGGTCGCCGATCAGGACGGGGTTGTTCTTGGTGCGTCTCGACAGGACCTGGATGACCCGGCGGATCTCGTCGTCGCGGCCGATGACCGGGTCGAGCTTGCCGCGGCGAGCCTCTTCAGTGAGGTCGCGGCCGTACTGCTCCAGCGGCTGGAATTTGGCCTCGGGATTCTGGTCGGTCACACGCTGGCTGCCGCGAACTTCGGCAAGGGCAGAAAGGAGGCGGTCGGTGGTGACACCAGCGCCCGTGAGTATCTGCATCGTGGCTCCCTGCGCCTGGGCGGAGGCAAGCAGCATATGCTCGGTGCTGACATAGTCGTCCTTGAGACGGTCGGCCATCTGGCCGGCCGCATCCAGAAGCTGCTGCAGCCGCAGGCTGATATAGGCCTGCTGTCCAGGCGCGCCGCTTACCCTGGGAAATGAGGCCACAGCATCGCGCAGTTCAGCGGTCAGCGCAGTGGGATCGGCACCCAGCTTCTGCAATATGGGGACGACAATCCCCTCGCTCTGCCCCAGCAGGGCCAGGAGCAGGTGCTCTGGCTCGATCTGCTGCTGGCTTTCGGATTCGGCCAGCTTCTGGGCGGCAGCGATAGCTTCCTGTGCCTTGATGGTCAGTTTTTCCGGATTCATTTATTCCCTTGGTCGCGTTTTCGTATGAGCCCTGCCGCGGGAGTACAGTTCCCGTCGGCCTTGTTATACCCGGGCCCGGCGGTTTTACTCGCCAGTGCGTATCTCGATGCGCTTTGGTACCTCTTCAACGATGTCCATGCTGACCTGCAGCACGCCGTCCTCGTATGTGGCCTCAGCATTTTCCCAGACCACCGAACGGGGAAGGTCCAGGCTGTGGCTGAAGCTGCTCCGGCTGATCTCACGCCATTCGTAGCCGCGACGCTCGATCCTGCGCTCCTGACGGAGTTCTCTCCTGATTGTGATCGCATCTTTGCTGATGCTCACATCAAGGTCCTCCGGATTCGCGCCGTCGACGTCGACGGCGTAAACCAGCCTGCCATCTTTCTTCCTTACCGTGACTTCCGGTTTCCACTGGTTCCCCGCAGGCCCGCGTCCATCTGTGCGAGCCTCGAACCAGGCCTGTGGCTTGCCATGATATCGCCAGAATCGGTGCGATGGGGTTCTCAGGACTAGTGCCATTTGTATCGCTCCTCTCCGAATCGTCATAAACAGGACTAATAGCCCTATTTTAAAAGGGATTAATAAATCTGTCAATTTCCTACACAGGAAATCTTATACTCTTAGACTTAGAAAAGTGTGAAAGGATTCAGCATCAGAAAAACCGGGGCTGGCTGAAAATAGGAACTTCAGGCAAAAAAAAGCGGACGGCAAATGCCGCCCGCCTGAATGGATCCGGACCCACGTCAGGTAGAGACCGTTACCGTCAGTAACGCAGCCTCGCCGCAATATGCCCGGCGTCGACGATAGCCGGATTGCCTGTTTCGACACTCATGACCCGGGCGTCCTGGCGGATCGCCAGGTCGCGGGCTTCCGCGACCACGTCGTTGACGATCCTTGCCTGACTGCCGCAAGCTGGGCAGGTCTGTTCCGCGAACTCCAGCGTCTGGCAGTCCGGGCAGTATTTCCCTGGCTGGGTGAAACCGCTCTCCACCAGAAGCAGATCGACCCGGCGCTGGTTGAGGACCGCCAGGACATCGTCGAGACCGCCGACGAAGGTCCTACCGGAACCCAGTTCGGGTCCCAGCGAATCCATGAGTGAAGTCTCTTCCTGCATCCTCTGCTTTTCCTCGATCGCAGTCACCTTGGCGAGTATCTCCTCGGGCGAGTCGTTGATGCTCGCGTTGAAACGTCCGGCCAGCCTTTCCAGCAGATAGGGATGCAGCACCCGCTCCAGCTCCGGCCACAGCTCGTCGGCCACGCCCACCATGAGCCGGTCGAAGTGCTCCTTACGGAAATATTCCAGAGATGCTTCCGTCGCCTTCTTGAGATGGTTGCGTACCTGGAGTTCGTGTTTGCGCTGAAACTTGGACTGCTCCCAGCCGCCCTGGTTGTGCCGCTTGAGGACCCGGTCGAGAATCTCGGTCTGCTCGCTGATCTCACCGGCTCGTACCTGGAAGATCCTGGCTGTCTCCTTGCTTGTGACCAGAACGCATATCTGCTCGTAACCTGAGAGTGTCTCCACCAGCGGCGCCACCTGTGGTTTCCAGTCGACGAAGATGCGGTTCGCCACCGGGACCTTCAGCGGGTCCACCTGCCAGAGCCCCTCGGCGGCGCAGGCGAAGATGACCAGGCCGCGGGCGCCGTTGCGCCGGTATTCCAGGCTGATATACTCGCCGATCGACCGCAGGTCCGCGTCGAGGCTGCCCTCCTGGTCGCGGGTCAGGCCCAGCTCCTCGGCAGCCGCCTTGCGGCTCATGCTGATGAGGCTGCTGAGCTCGGTCTCATAGTCGGCTCGTGAAGGATAAGTGGAACTGTCCAGGTTCAGATAGAGGCTTACGACCGGGTGCCGGTCATGGCTGTCGAAACCTTTCAGGGAAGAGATCTCAGATGCACTTAGCATTTTCCGCACCACCTTGATTCTCGGGATTTCATAGCTGGGGGTTATTAAGTCATACCCGGTTGAAGGAAAAAATATCCTGAGGGTTTTGGAGGAAATTCGGGATGAATTTCCGTCAGCCATATCCGGGCTTTGCCCCGGATCAGACTGGGCTTAGACTGGGATCAAGCAGGGATCAATCCGGGCTCAGGCTGCGGTACCGTCGGCGGTGTCGAGCGCCCCTTCGAGACGCAGGAGTTCCCTGAGAGCAGCCAGGCCGACTGCGAGTTCGCCCTCGGTCGGCTCAGAGGTCGTCACCAGATGCTGCAGCTCTCCGCCCGGGCGGGTCAAGGCCTTGGACCAGAGGCTGGCGGGGTTTCGGGCGGCCCACTGCACCAGTTCCACGGCGCCTGAGAGGCTGAGGACGCTGACTCCCAGGCGAGCCATGTTGCTGCGCCTTCCCAAGGCGTGCTGGGCCAGGGTGTTGCCGACGGTCATCAGCGCCATCGCCGGACCGATGATGTTGGAGCCGCATCTGGGATGCTCTGCCTGGGCCTGCCGCGCCTTTTCAGCGTCGACCTGTCCCGAAGCCTCGTAGGCGTTGATTGACTTGTGTTCCGCGGCGTGGTACTCGATCGCCCGGGAGCGCCGTAGCGCCACCAGAGATGGCAGCACCGCCAGCGCCGCCATGACCAGCTCTTCAGCGAAAGCCGGAAGCTTGCGCTTTGGATTCTTCACGACGATCGCGCCGACGACGCTGACGATCATGGAAGCCACGACCTCGGGTGAGTGGGACATGATCGGCAGCCGGCCGCCATGGGCGCTCGCCTTGGGGATCACCAGCGCTGACTCGGCCAGGCTGACCAGCCCTCTGAGCATCGGGATCTTCCGCATGCCGGAAAGCCCTACGCGCATCTTGTCGCCGGAAGCGATCCTGATCTCACCGCCGGCTTCGCGCACGGCCATCGACCAGTGGCGTTCGGTCTGGAACATGACTCCGTTTTCCAGTGCCATGCCGCCGATTTTCAGGTGTGGTTTTATCCCGGCTGCCTCCATGATGCTAACTATATATAATAAAAGACCATGGCGGACAACGACCGACTGAAATCTCTCCAGGAAGAAGCGCTTACCCTGCACGAACAGTGGCGGGGCAAGCTATCCATCGACAGCAAGGTATCGGTAGCCGACAAGCACGCGCTATCCATCGCCTATACGCCCGGTGTCGCTGAACCCTGCCTGCGCATCGCTGACGACCCTTCGCTGGTAGATCTCTACACCGGCCGCTGGAACACGGTGGCGGTGGTCAGCGACGGCTCGGCGGTTCTAGGGCTGGGCAACATCGGCGCCCGCGCCGCTCTGCCGGTGATGGAGGGCAAGTCGGTCCTGTTCAAGGCCTTCGGGGCGGTCGACGCTTTTCCCATCTGCCTGGACAGCCAGGACCCCGACGACATCGTGCGCACGGTGAAGCTGCTGGAGCCCAGTTTTGGCGGCATCAACCTGGAAGACATATCGGCGCCCAACTGCTTTGAAGTGGAGCGCCGTCTGATCGAGGAATGTGACATCCCCATTTTCCACGATGACCAGCATGGCACGGCAGTCGTGGTGATCGCGGCGGCGATGAATTCCTGCAAGGTGACCGGCCGGGCGATGACCGATCTCAAGGTGGTCATGAACGGCGCCGGCGCCGCCGGCATCGCCATAGCCCGGATGTTCCAGTCGGTGGGGGTCACCGAGATAATCCTCTGCGATACCAAGGGCATCATCGGAAAGCATCGGGATGACCTCACTCCGGTGAAGCATGAACTCACGGAATGGACCAATCCGGGTTGCCGCGAGGGAGACCTTGCAGCGGCGATGGATAACGCCAACCTGTTCGTCGGCGTCTCGGTCAAGGGAGCTGTTTCCCCGGAGATGGTGGCATCCATGGAAAAGGACGCAATCGTCATGGCCATGGCCAATCCCGACCCGGAGATACTGCCCGATGAGGCCCGGAAGGCCGGCGCGGCAGTCGTCGCCACCGGTCGCAGCGATTTCCCCAATCAGGTCAACAACGTGCTCGGTTTCCCCGGGATCTTCCGCGGTACCCTGGACGTCCGTGCCAGCGTCATCAACCAGGAGATGAAGATAGCCGCGGCGAAGGCGCTTGCGGACCTGGTCGACGATGGCCTGAGTGCCGAATGCATCATCCCTGAGGCTTTCGATCTTCGTGTAGCGCCTGCAGTGGCCGCAGCGGTCGCCGGAGCCGCGGTTGAGAGCGGCGTCGCCCGCGATCCCAAGTCGCCTGAAGAAGTAGCCGCCTCGACCCGGCAGATGCTGGGGATCGAGGGATAAGGCCATGCCTGGGACCAGCAGATCATCGATGCCGGAAACCAGAGGGAACTAGGGGATGCGGGAGATCGATGTCAGCGAAGTCACGGCGCTGGTCTCCCGGCTCTACCAGGAAGCCAACACCGTCCTGCCGGCCGATGTGACTGCGGCTCTCCAGGAAGCTTTATCCCGCGAAGAATCTCCCATCGGTCGCGAGGTCATCGAAACCCTTTTGAAGAACGCCGCTATCGCCGGGCGTGAGCGCGTCCCCCTTTGCCAGGACACCGGTATCGCTGCCGTATTCGCCGAGGTGGGGCAGGAGGCGGTATTGACTGGCGGCTCTTTTGCGGCTGCGGTGGACGCGGGTATAGCTCGGGCCAGGGAAGAGGGATACCTGCGGGCATCTGTCGTGCGCGGTCCCTGTTTTGACCGTGCCAACACCGGCGACAACACACCGGCGATGCTGCATACTGAACTGGTCGAAGGCGACGGCATCAGCATCACGGTCCTCCCCAAAGGCGCCGGCAGCGAGAACATGAGCCGGCTGGCCATGCTCAAGCCTGCTGACGGTGTCGAGGGACTCGTCGATTTCGTGGTAGAGACCGTCGAACTCGCGGGCGGCAATCCCTGTCCCCCGATCTTTCTGGGCATCGGAGTCGGCGGGACCATGGACCGGGCGGCGCTGCTGGCGAAGATGGCGCTCCTGCGTCCTGCGGGGACCCCGAGTAGCGACCCCAGGCTGGCTGCGCTCGAAGCGGACATCCTCGATGCGGTCAACCGGCTCGGCATAGGCCCGGGCGGTTTTGGCGGCACGGTCACCTGCCTGGGGGTGGCTCTGGAGGAAACCCCCTGCCATATCGCCTCACTGCCGGTCGCGGTCAACATCCAGTGCAATTCAGCCCGCCGGGCTTCAGGGAGCATCTGACTGCCATGAGCGATAAGCCCATCATCCTGACGCCGCCGGTGGATCCCGGCACAGTCAGCACATTGAAGGCCGGCGACCGGATCCTGATAACCGGTTCCATCTATACCGCGCGGGATGCCGCGCACCGGAGAATGATCGAACTCATCGAACGGGGTGAAACCTTGCCCGTGGAGCTGGAAGGCGCGGTGCTCTATTACGTCGGGCCGACACCCTCCTCACCCGGGAGGCCTACCGGCTCAGCAGGTCCGACGACCAGCTCCCGCGTCGACCGCTACACTCCCGAACTGCTGGCCCGTGGCCTCAGGGTCGTGATCGGCAAGGGCGACCGGAGTCCGGAAGTCGCAGCCGCTCTGCAGGAACATGGAGCAGTGTATCTCGCTGCCGTCGGCGGCGCCGGGGCGCTGCTCGCCGAGAGGGTGGCGTCGGCTGAAGTAGTCGCATGGCCGGAACTGGGAACCGAAGCCATCCACCACTTCGAAGTGAACGGGTTCCCGGCGATCGTGGTGATGGACGCCCATGGCGGCAATCTTTACCAGTCGGGCCGGGCCCGGTATCGTCGACAGCCCTGAAGCTGCTTTAGCCCGCAAAAGCCCGTATTCATCACCTTTTCATCCGCCCGGCGCTGTCTGAGTCACATTTACCAGTTTATGGTGAAAATAAATTATCGCTGCCAAACTGGAAAATCCTGAGTATATTGGTATACTATTTGGACTTCTCCGATGAGATTTGTTTGAAAGCGGGTGCGAGATATGCCGAACGAAACCGTACTGATCGTGGATGACGACCCGGATGTTCTCCACAACACCAAGGAAAGCCTCTCTAAGGCAGGTTACCGGGTGCTGACGGCCGTTGACGGCTCCGCCGCCCGGCAGATCTCCCGTGACGAACATCCCGATGTCATACTCCTCGATGTAGACATGCCCGTGACCAGCGGCCACGATGTATGCAAGTCCATCAAGGGCGACGCCAGCCTCAAGCATATCCCCATCATCTTCCTTGATGAGAAGCCCACGGCCGAACACCTCGTCGCCGGTTTCGATGTTGGAGCTCACGATTACATGGCCAAGCCTTTCGACAGGGAAGAGCTTGTCGCCAGAGTGGGCGCCGCGGCGCGGCTCAAGGTGAACCAGGATCGCCTCCGTCACAAGAACGCCAAGCTCGAAGCGCTGGCCAAACACGTTCGGGCTGCGGTACAGCACTACGAACAGCCCAGCGGCCAGGGCGCTGGCAATTATGAGGAAGTCGAGGAAGAGAGCGGCAAGGCCATGGTCAGGCTTACCCGCCGGGAGCTGGAGATCCTGCAGCTGCTGGCCCGGGGACTGAACAACGACGTCATTTCGAGGCAGCTTTACATCAGCCCCACGACAACCCGTAATCACATCCAGAATATCCTGGGGAAACTGGGAGTGCACAGTAAACTGGAAGCGGTCGCCTATGCGGTCCGTGCTGGATATGTAGACTTTGTAGGCTAGTGAGGTTTACGTAAAAGCCGTAAATAACGACTATACTGATTATTTTGAATCAATTATTTAGACAAAAAGTACTATAGACTGCTAACTTACTAGAAGCTATCATACTAACCAACATACTTATCTTAGTGTCATGGGCTTGATCGCCCCCCTTGGAAGGCCCCGAATCTATTCGGGGCTTTCTCCTTTTCGGGACACTCGTGGGGCGACAGACAGCACCAGTCGCTAATACATTAATAAAGCCAGGAAAGGTCCAGTTGATAAAAGGAATACTGGTGAGCCGCGGGGCGAGGGGTCAATAAGAGGAATGCCTGCGAACGCGGAGCGGGGAAGGTGGTGGAGGATAGGGGACTCGAACCCCTGACCTCCTGGATGCAAACCAGGCGCTCTCCCAACTGAGCTAATCCCCCACGAAAAAATCCCGCTGCAAACCCCAGTCTTCGAACCGGATGCCGGCAATCATCAGCCAGGGTTATTGGTGGAGGATACCGGACTTGAACCGGTGACCTCCTGCATGCGAAGCAGGCGCTCTCCCAACTGAGCTAATCCCCCACGCGGGCGCCGCGGCTTGATCGAACGCCGGCAGCGAGAAAAAAGTGGTGGGCGATACTGGACTCGAACCAGTGACCTCCGCCATGTGAGGACGGCGCTCTAACCAGCTGAGCTAATCGCCCGCGTGAATTCCACCACAGGTATTGTAGGTATGCGGGCCGCGCAAGGCAAGAAGCAGGCCGGGCTCCCGCAAGATAATGCTGCAGGACGCCAGCTCGACTCCTCAATGGCATCCGGTTATTTCCCGAAATCCTTCGGATTATCCTTACGGATCTGCTCGGCCCTGTTCCGTAATAGCTCAGACTCGGCGTTCAGCAACTCTATCCGGTCCTGCATGGAATAGATCTGGCTGACGACCACCTGGGTCCTGATCTCGTCCCAGCCGGCCAGGGAATACTGTTCCTTCTCCAGCAGCCTGGGTATCTGCAGCGCTGCGTTGACGGTCTCGGTCAGTTTATCATTGCTCTCCCGCATCAGCTTCAGGTATTCCTGATAGTTGTCGTTGAGCTGCATCTCGCTGGCGGAGCGGAGGCTCTGGTCCCTGGCGGTCAGGTCGGCCAGGGCATTGTTCAGGTCCTGGACTGCGGTGGTCGCGGTGGACCTGGTCTGGGTGGCTGGCAGCGTCTGCCCGGCGGCGGCGCTGCTCACAAGGCTGTCGATCGCGCCTGTGGACATCCTCAGCTTGTCGACCGCCGAGTTCCTGAGAGAATCGCTCTCGTCAACCAGCTTGTCGGCGGCTGAAGTGTCAGTGCCGCAGCCGGTGGTCGCGAGGGAGAGAAGTGCGGCTGCCAGAAGCGCCACCAGGAGTTTCAGCAATATCGAGGGCCTGGCTGTGGCAGAGGTTATATATCCTGATCCCGATGATTTCATATATAAAGAATATCAGAGTTAGGCGGCAGCCTCGTGCGATGCCGGGCGGCTGCCGGTGCCAGGAGGGACGTCAGACGAAGGCCGGCCGGGCTGACAGGCACAATCGCTGCCCGCTACCATCTACCATCCACTCGTGCTATCATTTCTTGTTCACTGAGACGGACGAGGAAACTGACATGAAAAAAGACATCCATCCGGAATACATGGAGACCAAGGTGCGCTGCTCCTGCGGCGAGGATTTCACCACCCGTTCGACCGTGCCGGAGATCCACGTGGAGATCTGTTCCAAGTGCCACCCCTTCTACACCGGCAAGCGCAAGCTCGTTGATACCGGTGGCCGCGTGGAGAGATTCAAGCGCAAGTACGCCAAGAGGCAAACCTCCTAGCCGGTCCTGACCGGTGCCGGCTACTCTCAACGTAACCCTTCTTACTCATACCCCTGAGCCCGAGCGCGCCGTTGCGGCCGCGGGCCGGCTCTGCTATTCGTCATCGACGGCGGCGGAGCTGAAGGAGAAGATGACCGTCGAGGAAGTCGAGCGGCTGGTCACCCTGCTGGTGAGATCAGGGCACCTGAGCGCCCTTGAGCACGCTTCCTTCACTTTCGGCATCGACGGCATCTCCCGAGCCTGTTCGCACCAGCTGGTGCGGCATCGCCTGGCATCCTATTCGCAGCAGTCCCAGCGCTATGTGCACTTTTCCGGGGAGGACGGTTTTATCGTCCCGCCGAAGATCGCGGAGGATCCCGAAGCGCTTGCAGTGTTCGAAGAGGCCATGGAGAACGCCACGCGCGCCTACGACCGGCTGGTCGAACTGGGCACCGAGAAGGGCCTCGCAAAGGAGACCATCCAGGAGGATGCCCGTTTTGTGCTCCCCAACGCTGCTGAGACCCGCATCGTAGTCACCATGAATGCCCGTGAGCTGCGGCACTTCTTCCGCATCCGCTGTTGCCGGCGGGCTCAGTGGGAGATAAACGCACTAGCCTGGAAAATGCGCTCGCTGGTCATGAACATGGCGCCGCATGTCTTCCGCAAATGCGGCCCCGACTGCCTTTACGGCAAGTGTCATGAAGGCAAGATGTATTGCGGACAGATATATACCCTCGAGGAAGTCGCCGAGATGGAAGAGTGGATGGAAAGCATTGAGTGGTAAACACCCCGGCCACCCGGCTGCGTCAGTAGGCGGGCAGGCTGTAATCGAAGGCGTGATGATGCGGGGCAAGCGGCACTGGGCTCTAGCCTGCCGCCGTCCTGACGGCACCATCAGCCTGCATTCCGAAGCCCTGACCCCTTTGGCCGACCGCTATCCGATTTTGAGGCGGCCGATCTTGCGGGGCGTCATCGGCCTCTGGGAATCCATGTCGCTGGGAATCAAGACCCTGAGCATGTCAGCCAACGAGTCCATGGGCGAGGAAGAACGTGACATCAGCAAGAAGGAGATGGCGCTGAGCCTCACCATCGGCATCCTGATGGCGGTGGGCCTTTTTGTCGTACTGCCGCTGTTCGCCATCGGTTCGGTGCGCGAATGGTTCCCGAACTCGTCGGCGTTCGTTGCCGCTGAGGGCGTCATGCGCATCGTCATCCTGGTGCTATATATAGTGGTGGTCTCACGCATCAAGCAGATGCGGCGGGTCTTTGAATACCACGGGGCGGAGCACAAAACCATCCACGCGCTGGAGTCAGGGCTGGAACTGACGCCGGCCAACGTCCACGGGTTCTCACCGGTGCATCCCCGTTGCGGCACCAGTTTTCTACTGATAGTCATGGTGCTGGCGATCATCGTCTTTTCCTTCGTGCCGATCCCTGATGACTGGACCAATGTCGTCTATGTGACCCTGTTCATCCTCTCGCGCATAATCGGCATCCCCCTCGTTGTTGGCCTTTCTTACGAGGTGATAAAATATGCGGGAAGGCACAAGAACAGCACCTTCATGAAAGTAGTCATGTACCCGGGGCTCCTCCTGCAGAAGCTGACCACTAAAGAGCCCGACGAATCCCAGATCGAGGTGGCGATCGCCGCTCTCGAGGGTGTCGCAGCGCTGGAGCCTATCGAGATGGACCACGGAGGCCGAGCTGATGTGGAAGTCATGGCATGAGTGGAGCGAATCTCCCGCGCTGGTCGTTAATGTGTCCCTTTATCTGGCAATTAAGTAATGTGTCCCCCTGGTTTTTATGCTAGATAAACTCATAACAGAGATTGAAGAAAAATATAATCAGCTCAACGACGAGCTGAGCGAGCCGGGCGTCCACGACGACCGGCAGCGTTACGCCGAGCTGGCCAAAGCCCATTCCGACCTGCAGCCCGCCTATGACCTGGTGCGGCAGTACCGCGAGGCTGAGACCAGCCTGGCTGAAGCCGAGGAGATGCTCGGTGGCGATGGCGAGGTAGAGCAGGAGATGCGTGAGTTCCTCAAGGAGGAGATCCACAGCTCCCGTGAGGCCATCGAGCGGCTAGCCGAGGAGATCCGTGTCTCGATGCTCGAGGCCGATCCCAACGACGACAAGGATGTCATCATCGAGATCCGCGGCGGCGCCGGTGGCGACGAGGCTTCGCTCTTCGCTGGCGAGCTTCTGCGCATGTACGCCAAGCACGCCGAGAACAAGAAATTCAAGACCGAGATCCTCTCCTCCAGCCCCACCGAGATGGGCGGTTTCAAGGAAGCAATCATGGAGGTCACCGGCAGGGGCGCCTACAGTGTCTTCAAGTACGAGAGCGGCGTCCACAGGGTGCAGCGCATACCGGTGACCGAGTCTGGTGGCCGAATCCATACCTCGACGGCGACCGTGGCGGTCCTTCCTGAGGTCGAGGAGGTCGAGGTCGATATCGATCCCAACGAAGTCCGTGTCGACATCTTCCGCTCCAGCGGTCCCGGCGGCCAGTCGGTCAACACGACAGACTCAGCGGTGCGGCTGACCCACGAGCCTACCGGCCTGGTAGTTTCGATGCAGGACGAGAAATCCCAGCTGCAGAACAAGATCGCTGCGATGAAGGTGTTGCGGGCCCGGCTCTACGAGATGAAACTGGCCGAGCAGCAGAAGGAGCTTGCCGACCAGCGCAAGTCGCAGGTGGGCACAGGCGACCGCAGCCAGAAGATCCGCACCTATAATTTTCCCCAGGGAAGGGTGACCGACCACCGCGTCGGCCTGACCCTGCACAAGCTGGAGGCTATCCTCCAGGGTGACATCGACGATTTCACCGAGGCGCTCGCCGCCCAGGACCGGGCCGAGCAGCTCAAGGCCGGGGTCTGAGGGCAGCGGCCGTGGGGGCGCCGCCGACTATCACCGACCTTCTTGGCAAGTCGACCGCCTGGCTGAAGGAGAGGGGCTCCACCTCGCCGCGGCTCGATGCCGAGCTGCTCCTCGCGGAAGTCCTGGGGATGAACCGGGTCGAACTGTATGTCCACTTCGAGCAGCCTCTGAACCCTGACGAGGTGGACCGCTATCGCGAACTCGTCCGCAGGCGGGGTGAAGCCGAGCCGGTCGCTTACATCCTCGGACGCGGATTCTTCCGAAGTCATGAACTGAAGCTCGACAGCTCCGTGCTCATCCCCCGGCCCGAGACGGAACATGTGGTTGATGCCGCCCTGGATTTCCTCATGGAGGGTGAATGGGCAGCGCCGCCAGCAGTGCTCGACCTGGGTACCGGCAGCGGCGCCATCGCCATATCCCTGGCGGCGGGATTCCCAGAAGCAGCCATCATCGCTTCTGACGCCAGCGCCGAAGCCATCGAGCTTGCCCGGCAGAACGCTGACGCCGCGGGAGTGGGGCCGAGGATAGAGTTCGTCCACTCGGACATGTTCGAAGACCTCGATCCTGTCGCCACCTATGACCTGATCGTCTCCAACCCGCCTTATATCTCCAGGGACGAATGGGAGACGTTGCCGCGGGACGTGCGTGATTACGAACCCCGCGAAGCGCTGTACGGCGGCGATGACGGACTCGACTACTACCGGGTGCTGGCAGACCAGGCTCCCCAGTTCCTCAAGCCGCGAGGCGGCCTGATCCTTGAGATCGGCGCCGGCCAGGGCAAGGCGGTCACGGAAATGCTGGCGGCGACTGGAAAATTCCGGGCAGCCGGAGTATTGCAGGACTATGCCGGGCTGGACCGCGTCGTGGCGGCCCAGCGGATGTGAGCAGTTTCTTGACTCTCAACGGAGGCAATAACATAATTCAGGTCGTGGCCGGGTTCATGCCGCGGAGGGAACCAGCTTTCCTCTGTTTTATTGTGCCTGTAAAACCCGGTCCCGTATCAGCACATCTATTATTGAAAGGGGTTACTTTGCGCAGCTCTTCCCCGGAGATTCTCCCGATGCGCGAGGAGAAACATGGCTGCGTTTAACAAGGCCGCTGCCGGCAGGAATGCCCGTTCCCTGATTGAGAAGGGCGTCAGGCAGAACGAACAACGCAATTTTCAGCAGGCTCTCACTTCTTTCGACAAGGCGCTGGACGCCAGCGAGAAGGAGGTCGGCTCACTCCGCCGCAAAGAGGCAAAATACCGGGACGCAGGCCATCCCGAGAAAGCCATGCGCTGTTTCGACCGCATCCGTGAGATCGAGAAGCAGGATGCCATGGTCTGGTTTTACAAGGGCACGAGTTACAGGAACCTGAACCGTTTCACCGAGGCGCTGACCTGCTATGACAAGGCGCTCCAGTTCGATCCCTGGCACGCGGAGATCTGGTTCAACAAGGGAGTCAGCCTCCACAGCCTCGAGCGGTTCGAAGAAGCAGTCGCCGCCCTTGATGAGGCCATCGAACTAGATCCCCGCGATGCCGCCGCCTGGTTCAACAAGGGAGTCAGCCTCCACAACCTTGAGGATTTCCAGGGAGCCATCACCTGCTACGAGAAGGCGATCTCCCTCGACCCCCGCGATGCCGCCGCCTGGTTCAACAAGGGAGTCAGCCTCCACAGCCTGGAGCGCTACAGGGCCGCCATCGAATGCTACGAGAAAGCGATTGAACTGGACCCCCGGGATACTTTTGCCTGGTTCAACAAGGGGGTCTGCCTGTACAGCCTCAGCGAATTCGAGGAAGCGGTCGAGTGTTTCAGCACCATCCACGGCCTTGAACTCTGGGATCCGGCCGTCTGGTATTACAAGGGGATGAGCTATCACAATTCTGGCAAGTTCGAAGAAGCGCTTACCGCTTTCAAGAAAGCCCAGGAGCTGGCCCCCAAGATGGCGGCCAACTGGCTGAGCAGCGGCATGAGCCTGCACGGTCTGAAAAGGTATGAGGAGGCGGTCCAGGCTTTTGACAAGGCTATAGAGCTTGATCCGGAAGACGCCCGCCCCTGGAGCCAGAAGGGTCTAAGCATGATCCAGCTGGGTCGTTCCCAGGAGGCCATCGAGTGTTTCGACCGGGCGTTGCAGCTCGACCCGGAGGACGCATCGGCGCTGAGCCACAAGGGCGCCAGCCTCAGGTTGCTGGGCCGATTCCGCGAGGCCATCGAGTGTTTCGACCGCGCCGTGGAGATAGATCCGCTGGATGCCGAGGCCTGGTCTGAGCGGGGCGGCTGTATGCGTGAACTGGACCGGCTGGAAGAATCGGTTGCCAGTTTTGAAAGGGCTCTCGAGCTCGATTCGGAGAACGCGGCTATCTGGTTCGGCAAGGGACTGAGCCTGATGGGGCTGAAAGATTCTGAGAAGGCCCTCGACAGTTTCGACCGCTCTCTCGATCTGGATCCCGCCGAGCCGCTGACAGCGAAGTATCGTGAGAATTGCCTCAAGGAATTCGAGGCTGCGCAGGAAGCCATGTTGGCTGGTCTGTCTGCAGCCGTAGTCGAGGGCCCGGCAGCCGAGGAGGCCGTCGAGGAACTAGCTGTTGAGGAAGCCGTCGAGGAAGCGACAGTCGAGGAGGCTGTCGAGGAAGTGGCAGTCGAGGACCCGGCAGTCGAGGAGGGCGTCGAGGATTTGATGGCAGAAGAACTGGCGGCCGGGGAACTGGCAGTTGAGGACGAAGCCATCGAAGACACAGCGGTTGAGGGTGAAGCTATCGAAGAAGCAGTGGTAGAAGAAGCTGCGGGCGAGGAAACCGCTGTTGAGGAAACTGCGGAAACGGCCGGGCTCGAAGCGATAGCGGCCAATCCAGTCGGCCGCGACGAATACGGGTCTGGTGAGGATTCTGAGGAAGAAGAATTCCTGGCCGCGTCGGTGGATATTTCCGAGCCCGAGGATGAGATGGCCCGATCTGCTCCTGTCAGCGATGCTTTAGTAGAAGACGAAACTGCGCCTGCCGAACTTGAAGCGATGGTCGGCGGGTTGAGGAAACTGGATAGTGGCATTGAAGATCCGGAAGAGTCAGACGCTGAGGCAGATCCTGTCGCAGTCGAGTCTGAAACAGAAGTGGCGCCCGAGCTGGAAGCCGTAGAGGCAGCTGGACCTGAACCGGAGCCGGAACCGGACAAACCGGAAGAGGCTCCGGAATCTGAGCCAGAATCGGAGCCAGAATCTGAGCCAGAGCAGGAGCCCGAACCGGAGCCAGAGCCTGAACCGATACTCGAGCCACAGCCGGAGCCGGAGCCGGAGCCAGAACCGGAATCAGTAATAGAACCCGAACCAGAGCCGCTCGAAGTCGAATCCGTCTTTGCAGTCTCGACTGCTTCAAACACTGAGCGCGCCGAGGAGGCACTCGCCTGTTTCGACCGGGCGATCGAGCTTAATCCCGGCGACGCGGCCGCATGGCTCGATAAAGGTCTGACGCTGCAGACCCTTTCCCGTTTCGACGAGTCTCTGGCCAGTTTTGAGAAGGCGATCGACCTCGCTCCGAAGGATAGCGAAGCTTTTTATGGCAGGGGGGAGAGCCTCAGGAGCCTGGAGCGTTACGCGCAGGCTATCGAAGATTTTGATCGGGTTGCGAAACTGGATAAGCATCACGCGGGCGCCCGATTTGGCGCCGGACTGTGTTACCAGAGCCTGGGCCGCTTCGAGGAATCGCTGTCATCTTTCGACAGCGCTATCAAGCTTGATGCCCGCCTTGAGGAAGCCTGGTACAGCAAGGGGCTCAGCCTCGCCCGACTGTCGCGTTTCGATGAAGCCGTCCGCAGCTTCCAGCGGGCTGTCGACGTCGAACCCGGCCATGCCCAGGCCTGGAACGGTAAAGGTTCGAGCCTTCTCGGCCTCGGCCGTGAGGCTGAGGCGCTCGCAGATTTCGACAGCGCCATCAGGCTTGATTCGGGCAATCCTGAGTTTCATCTCGGGCGCGGCGAGAGCCTGCGCCGCCTCGGCCGCTACCGTGAAGCCCTCAGGAGTTTTGAGACTGTTTTGAAACTGGACGAATCAAGCGCCGCCGCCTGGTACGGCCATGGCGAGTGCCTGCGGAACCTGCGCCGCCTTGACGAAGCCATCGCCAGTATCGAAAGTTCGCTGGCTCTCGACGGCGCCTCGACGGCGGCATGGTTCAGCAAGGCCGAGAGCCTGCGCTCAAAAGCAGGTTACGAGGATGCAATCGTTTGCTATGACCGGGTGCTCGAGATCGAGAAGCAGGATGTGCTGGCATGGTTTGGCAAGGCTGAATGCCTCCGCCTCCTGGGAAGATTCGAGGAATCTCTGGCGCTGTACGACCGTGCCTGTGAACTCAGCTCTGAGGCGGGGACTGTCTACGGCAGGGCCGAGAGTCTTCGCGGACTGGAACGCTACGAAGAAGCCGTCAGCGATTTCAGCGGCGCGATCGCCCTCGAGCCGCGTCACCAGCCGGCATGGTCGGGCAAGGGCGATAGCCTGCGCCTGCTTGGCCGGTTCGAGGAAGCCATCATAGCCCTCGACCGGGCGCTTGATCTCGACGATCGCGATGCCGCAGCCTGGTACAGCAAGGCTGAAAGCCTCCGGTCGCTATCAAGATTCGAGGATTCTGTCAATAGCTATGACAGGGCGCTCAAGCTACGGCCCGACGATCATGGTTCCTGGTATGGAAAGGGCGAGAGCCTTCGCCGGCTGGGGATCTTCGAGCAGTCTGCAGCCGCGTTCGATAAAGCCCTGAAACAGGAGCCGCGTGATGCAGCCGCACTCTTCGGCAAGGGGATGAGCCTCCACAGCCTGGGCCGTTTCGAACGGGCGCTTGCCGCTTTTGACAAGGCTCTCAGGATTGATACAAGCCAGCCTGCTATCTGGGCGAGTAAGGGCATGAGCCTCCTGGCGCTCGAACGGTATGACAAGTCAGTCAGTGCCTTCGAAAAGGCGCTCGGCCTGGATGCGGCTGATGCTGGTCTGTGGCTCGGCAAGGGCCGGGCGCTTCACGGGCTGTCCCGTCATGACAAAGCTGTGGCCTGCTTCGACGAGGCTATCAAGCTCGATCCGCACCTGGCTGCGGCCTGGTTCAGCAGGGGAGAGAGCCTGCTCAGCTTCGACCGCTTCGAGGAAGCCATCGAGAGTTTCGACAAGACCATTGATCTGGAACCGCGTCACGAGCGTGCCTGGCATGGACGCGGCCTCGGATTCTATGGACTCGGTGAGTTCTCAAAGGCGATCGAGAGTTTCGACAGGGCGCTGGCCATCGACCCGGATGACGGCGACGCCTGGTGCGGCCGCGGCCTGAGCCTCCACAGCCTTACCCGCGACGAGGAGGCGGTGCGCAGTTATGACAAAGCCCTCACAGTGGACGACAGTTTCCAGCAGGCCTGGTTCGCCCGCGGCGAGAGCCTGCGGGCTCTCTGCCGCCAGGAAGACGCCATAAGCGCCTATGACCGTAGCCTCCGGCTGGACCCGCGCGACGCGGGCGCCTGGTTCGGCAAGGGTGTCAGCCTGAAGATCCTGGGCAGGCGCGATGAGGCGATCGCCAGCTTCGACAAGGCCGTCCAGCATGCACCGAAAGACTCACTCGCCTGGTATGTCCGGGGAATCTGCCTGCACGATAACGGCAGCTATCAGCGCGCGGTCAATAGCTTCGACAAGGGGCTTAAGGTCGATTCTAGGGATGCCGCCGCCTGGCTCGCCCGCGGCATAAGCCTTCACCGGCTGGAGCGGTTCGAAGAGGCGATAAAGGATTTCAACCGGGCCATCCGCCTCGACGCCGGCTTTGCTGAAGCCTGGTTCAACAAGGGCTGGTCGCTCGAGAGCCTGGGCCGCCTGGACCGGGCCATAGAAAGTTTCGACCGCGCCATCGCCATCGACAGCCGTTACGCTGAGGCGATGTTCGACAAGGGGCGGGTACTCAACCGTCTCGAGCGTTTCAGCAAGGCCCTGGAAAGTTTCGATGCGGCGCTGGCCATCGATAGCCAGATGGCCCGGGCCTGGCGCCATCGTGGTGTCAGCCTGCACAATCTTGGCCGTTATGAAGAAGCTGTCTCCAGCTTTGACCGGGCCCTGGGTATCGATGCCAGGGATGAGCGCGGCTGGAACGGCAAGGGTCTGGCCCTGCATCATCTCGGCCGTTTTGACGAGGCCATACACTGCTTCGATACCGCGCTCGAACTGGCGCCCGATAATGCCGAAGCCTGGGCCAGCAAGGGCGTCAGTCTGCGCGAACTGGCCCGCAATCCCTGATCAGGGCCAGGGGACATAGCTGAATTCCCCATGACCGAGATCCTCCGCCAACAGGAGATGAGACCCGCAGACCGGGACCGTCTCAGCGCTTCGCTGTACGAGGGAGAGCTGGTTGTCCTGCCGTCTGATACGGTATACGGACTCGGCTGCCTGGCGACGATCCCTCATTCGGTCGAGCTTATCTATCAGGTCAAGCGTCGCCATCATGAGAAGCCCGTGGCGCTCGTCTTCACTGCGGTCGAGCAGATATTCAGGCTGATCCCCGGCCTTCCCGGCACGATCTGCGAAGCCCTGACCCGCCTGCTTCCAGGACCGGTCACGGCTGTCATCCCCTTCGAGGAGGGCACCAGCGGCATCCGCGTCCACGGGGAAGGCAGCGTCGGCGTCCGTATCATCCCGCCGCCCGCCGGCGACCTGTATCTGGACCTTCCCGGGCCGCTGGCCATAACCAGCGCCAACCTGTCAGGGGAGCCCGACGCAGTCAGCGTGGATGGGATAGATCGCGAGGTGCTCGCCGCCTGCAGTTTCGTCATCGATAACGGCACCTGCGGGATGGGTGTACCATCCACTGTGGTCGATCTGCGGCCGCTGATCGATGGAAAGCCGCCGGTCATTCTCAGGCAGGGAGCCATGGAAGCCGCCAGGATCAGGGAACGGTTGAGCCTGTGAACGCGGCCCCTGAACCGGCGATTTCATCCTTGCGATGAATATCCGGCGTCACGAACGGCTGCTCCGGACGTTCCCGGAAAGCAAAAATAAGTTATACTTGGCTCTGTTGTTTCCGCGCCGCCTGGCGGGGGAATCTCCGGAAGTGGCCGATGCACCAGATCCCATGGGTGAGTCGGCCGTGTCTTGTCTGAAGGTGCTGGAGATGCTCCATCCGGCTCTGCCGGCAATCCCTGGCGGCGCCCTCAGGGAGGAGATCGTGTGAAGATCGCCATAGCTGCAGACCACGCCGGATTCCGGCTGAAGCAGACCATAATCCACCGCCTTGAAGCGGAAGGGCACCGGATCTTCGATATGGGCACCAACACCGAAGCCAGCTGCGACTATCCCCTTTACGCCGTGGAGGTCTCACGTTCGGTCGCGGCGGGTGACTCCGACCGTGGCATTCTCATCTGCGGGACCGGCCTTGGCATGTGTATCGCCGCCAACAAGGTCGCGGGCGTCCGGGCTGTCGGACCCTGCGACACAGTCCAGGCGGAGATGAGCCGGCGCCATAACGACGCCAATGTCCTCTGCCTGGGGGAGCGGACCATGGGAGCGGACCAGGTCTTTGAGATCATGGAAGTCTGGCTGGCCACACCGTTCGACGGCGGCCGCCATGCCGAGCGCCTTGGCCTCATCTCGGAACTGGAAGCCGGTCGATGAGCGGGCAGAAGTTCGAATCCAGGACACAGGAAGAGTTTCTTGCCCCTCTGAATGAGACCGATCCCGAACTAGCCGGGCTGATCGGCGACGAGCTCAATCGCCAGCGGCAGACCGTCGAGCTGATCGCCTCGGAGAATTTCACCAGCCGCGCCGTTCTCGAAGCCGCGGGCACGATCCTCACCAACAAATACGCGGAAGGCTATCCGCAGGCACGCTATTATGGCGGTTGTGAAGTCGTTGACAAGGTGGAGACCCTTGCCATAGAGCGCTGCAAGTCGCTTTTCGGCGCCGAGCACGTCAACGTGCAGCCCCACAGCGGTTCATCTGCCAACCAGGCCGTCTATTTTGCTGACCTGGCCCTGGGCGACAGCGTCCTGGCCATGAAGCTCGATCATGGCGGCCATCTCTCCCACGGCCTCAAGGTCAATTTCTCGGGCAGGATATATCATTTCCACAGTTATGGGCTCGACCGTGAGACCGGCCGTCTCGACTATGACGAGATCGAGCGCCTGGCCCAGGAGTTGAAGCCGGTACTGATCGTAGCTGGCGCGAGCGCTTATCCACGCCAGATCGACTTCGAACGCTTCGCGGCCATCGCCCGGGGTGTAGGAGCAAAATTGATGGTGGACATGGCCCATATAGCCGGGCTGATCGCCGCCGGCCTTCATCCGGATCCGGTCGGCCCCAGCGACTATGTCACGACTACCACGCACAAAACCCTCGCCGGGCCTCGTTCTGGCGTTATCATCTGCAAGGAAAAATACGCGAAGAGCATCGACAAGGCGATCTTCCCCGGCCTGCAGGGCGGCCCGCTTATGCATATCATCGCCGCCAAGGCGGCCTGTTTCAGGCTGGCGGCCACCGATGAGTTCCGCGAGCGCCAGAAGCAGACCATCGCCAATGCCGCCCGCCTGGCCGAGTGCCTCAAGGACGGCGGCATCAACCTGGTATCCGGCGGCACCGACAACCATCTGATGCTGGCGGACCTCACCAACATCGGGATCACCGGCATCGAGGCGGAGAACCGGCTCGAAGAGGTGGGCATCACCGTGAACAAGAACGCAGTACCCTACGACGAATTGCCGCCGACCGTCACCAGCGGTATCCGCATTGGCACGCCCGCAGTGACCACCCGTGGCTTCCGCGAAGCGGAGATGGAACAGATCGCCGCTATAATGCTGGCGACTCTCAGCCCCCACGTGACTGCTGACGAGATCAAACGCCTGCGCCAGCAGACCGGCGAGCTGCTCGCCGGCTTCCCGCTTTATCCTCACCTGTAGAGATCCTGCTACAGCAATAATGCGGCTATTCGAATATATCCAGGCAATAATCCCTCCAAAATAAGTTGATACTGCTCCATGCAGGTGATATTTTTCGATCCCGGACTGATTTGGAACAAATTAATTAAAAAAGATTATGTAAACAGTCTTTTTGCATCATGAATTTTTCCGACCAGAGGCTATAATGGACGAGCCTTGGTATCGTGCGAAGTCGAATTAGATTATTTTTGGGCGTTTCATTCGACTCACATGATCTGGAGTGAGAAAAGGGTAAGGGGTGAGGGCCTCATTCTTCTGGTTTCATGATCCCGGAATTTTTTGGGATATCCCGCGACCAGTTCGCCCCAACTGCGACACCAGCAAGCTATATTGTCGACTGAGAGAGGGCGGTGGGTCGGGGTGAAGGTCTTCTTGCGTAGAATAATCGTGATGACTGTTTTTATGCTGGCAGTGTTTGTGCTGTCGGCATTTGTTTTTGGTAGCGGAGCCGGAGCATACGGCTGGTTTATCCAGACGGTGGACTATGCTACCCAAGCGGGTGGCGATCTGAATGAACTGGGCTATGACACCTCTCTCGATTTCGGCCCCGGTGACGTACCTCACATCAGTTATTTCGATGAGGGAACCGACGACCTGAAATATGCCACCTGGGAACAATACGCGGATGGTAGCGGCCACTGGCTGATCCAGAAGGTCGATACCAAAGGCAAAGTCGGCAAGGATACCTCCATCGACGTCAGCGGCAACGTCTATATCAGTTACTACGATGAATCCAACAAGGACCTCAAGTTTGCCTGGAAAGCCGCGGGCGCAGCAACATGGCAGTACGAAGTAGCCGATAACGGCGGCGGCTCCTCCAGTTACGACAAGTATGATGTCGGCGAGGAGACATCAATGCGGATTGGATCTGACGGCAAGGCCCGCGTGAGCTATTACTCCGATGCCTATGATGATCTCAAGTACGCAGTCAGGGTCGGGACCGGCGGTAACTGCGGCAACAACAAGTGGCAGTGCACCACCATCGACGCGGGCGGCCAGGTCGGCCGATATACCTCTCTTGTGCTGGATTCCGCCAATAAGGCACACATCAGCTACTATGACAAAACCAACGGCAACCTCAAATTCGCCCACGAAGTCGGCACTGGTGGCAATTGCGGTAGCGGCCTGTGGCAGTGCGACACTATCGATAACAGCAGCCACGACGTCGGCGAGCACACATCCATCGCTCTGGACGCCAGCGGTTATCCCCAGATCGCCTATGAGGATGAGACCTGGGGCGACCTCAAATACGCCTGCCTCACGGCGGCCGGCTGGTCCATCTATACGGTAGCCGGCGACGGCAGTGGCCCGATCCATACCGGCGAGGATACCTCGCTGGAGATCGGTTCCGACGGCAGGCCGCGCATCTCATATCACCAGGAGACTAATGAGGACCTCGATTATGCCATCAGGACAGATGTCTGCGGTGTTCCTGGTACCTGGGAGATCCAGCATGTCGATACCATCGGCGACCAGGGCGAGGATAATTCACTGGCCCTGAAGAGCGACGACACGCCATGTATCAGCTACCATGACGAGTCCAACGGTAACCTCAAATATGCCTGTCAGGCCAGTGCGCCTCCCACCGTTACTGTTATCGTGCCCAGTGGCTTGATCAACACGGACAGCACTACAATCAGCGCTGACTATCAAGACAACTCCGGTACGGGCATCGATCTGGCATCGGTAGCGGTCTACCTCGACGGAGTGCTGCGCACCGGCTGCACCGCGGGTGCGACTCATGTCAGTTGCCCGGCCAGCGGGCTGGCCCAGGGACTGCATTCGATCACGGTCAACCTGATGGATAACGCCGGCAACTCCGGCAGCGGTTTTGGCTCCTTCGGCGTCGACTCCATCGCACCCGCAGTCAGTAACGTACAGCCCAGCGGCAATATCGCTCCTGGTTCCGCGACCATAAGTGCTTACTATAGCGACAGCGGTTCCGGCATCGATGCAGGTACAGTCAGTGTTGCTCTTGACGGCAATCCGCTTGGCGGTTGCACGGTGACCGTGTCGGGCATCAGTTGTCCAGTCACAGGTCTGACTTCCGGTATTCATACGATCAGCGGTTCAGTATCTGACAATGTTGGCAATACCAGCCCGATAAGCGGAAGCTTCACCGTGGTCTGCGCTGCCGGCAAGCCGGATCTCAGCCTGATCTGTCCTACACCAGGCAGCATCGCCTGGGCGAGCTATGGCGACTATCAGCTACGCTGGCTCTCGGTTACTTACATGATCAGCAACAACGGTAGCGGTACCGCCTACAATGTGAATATCACCGGTTCCGCTGCTACCGACGGAGTCACCCTCCATACATCAATGCCTTTCGGAGTCGGCAATATCAGCGGTGGCGGATCCTCGACGGTGACTGTGAAATATGTCATACCGCCCGGTGTCACCGGATTCAGCACAAATACAACGGCCAGCGCATCTGATGAATGCGCCAATGGTTATAGCTATCCGACCTAGGCCTCAGTACTAAGTCGGCAGCTGTGAACGCCCCCTCTTCGAGGGGGCGTTTCTTATTCCTGACAAGTCTTGTAAGAAATACGATAATCTGTATACTATTTACGTGACATAAAAAGTTGCGGCTACCCTGACGGCTCTCGTCGCCGGGCGGCGGTAATTTTTGGAAGCGCCGGGGGGCGCTGTTGAAAGCACAGGGGGGCGGGTTGTTCCGCAGACTGGTAACCCCATTTCTGTTTCTGCAACTTACCCTGTGAATATGGCCCTGTATTGCTGCCTGACGCCGTCCTGACGGTGCCGGAAAGGCATCATGACGGCGTCGCAGGCAGACTTATGGAACATACATCCTGCAGGTCAAGGTCACAACGGAGGAAGTTTTTTGAAAAAGTTGCTTGATTATTTAATCCTTGTTGCAGCTATGACGGTCCTGGCCGCTTTCGGTACCCAGGCTTTTGCTGCATCTATTAACGGTTTGTCAGAAGCGCCTGTGAGCAGCGGTGTTCCCTCGTCGCCCGGAAGCCCCAAGACGTATTACTTCACCTGGTATGATTCCATGCCTGAGCATGGCATGGTGAGCGATTCCATCGTCATCGGCAACCTCGAGGATTACAGTGCCACAGCCATGGTGTATTTCGGCGATGAGGTCACACCGAGAGAGACCATATCACTTGCACCCAGGGACAGGCAGATAGTCTCATGGCCTGATACTATGGGCGGGCCGGTACGGGTATATTCCCCCGATGGCGCCACCATGGTCGTGACCCAGAGGGTCTTCTACGGTGACACATTCAACGAGGTCGGCGCCATCGAGGAGAAGAACCTCGACACCTCCTACAACTTCACCTGGTACGATTCCAAGCCGGAGAACGGCATGAAGGGCAACTGGATTCTGGTGGCCAACGCGGGTTCACAGACCGCCCAGGCGGACATCTTCATAGCCGGCAACAGGATGGGCTCCTATAGCATCCCCGCCGGCGAGAACGTGACTCCCCAGTTCCCGGATCTGATGGATGGCCCCGTCCAGGTGGTCTCGACCAACGGACAGCCGATAATCGCCTCGCAGAGGGTCCTCTGGGGCGGCAGCTTCAACGAGGTCATGGGGATGCCGACCAGCAGCCTCGACACCATCTATTACTTCACCTGGTATGACATGGTCAGGGCTTCAGGCATGAAGGGCAACTGGGTCCTGATGTCCAACCTCAGCGACACCACCGTGCACGCCCAGGTCTATATCGGCCAGGGAAGCACGCCACGTGGCACATACGCGATCGGGCCCCGCCAGAGCGTGACGCCCGTATATCCCGACCTCATCGACGGCCCCGTCAGGGTCGTCTGCACGGACTGCACCGCTGGCCAGAAACTCATGGTCAGCCAGCGTGTCCTCTACCGCGACAGCTTCGAAGAAGTTCAGGGAACACCGCCGGCAGGTCTGACTGAGCGGGAGTTCTTCGGCTGGTATGACTTCACTGCTGCCAGCGAGATGCGCGGCAACTGGCTGCTGATCGCAAATCTTGGCGCCGGCACGACGACTGTGGATGTCTACATCGGCTCGTCGCCAACGCCCCTGGCAACCTATGACATCGGTGAAGGCGACCGGGTCACACCCATGTTCCCGGAACTCCGGGATGGCCCCGTTCGGGTCACAAGCCGGAACAACCAGCCGCTGATGGTCAGCCAGCGGACCATCTACCGGAGCAGCTTCAACGAGCTCCTGGGGCTGACCAAGTATGATGTCGGCCAGCCCGGCGCTCCCGGGCCGGATATGCGCCTCTACAAGCTCAACACCTACTGGAGGGATTACAGCGACTTCCAGAACAATCTGCTCTCGGTCGACCTGCGTGTGGCTAATCCCGGGCAGGGCAATGCGCTGGGGACCACGATCACCGGCATTCAGGCTACAAACGGGGTAACCACTGCCACAGCGGTTCCCATCACCCTTGGCGATATCGCCGCCGGTGGCGGCTATTCAAACTTCACCGTCCGCTACAGCCTGCCCGCGAATGTGGCCGGATTTCAGACCCAGGTCTTCGCCAGCTGCCAGGATGCGGCCGGCGTCTGGTATTACTATCCGCAGGCGTCTCACTGATCTATCCGCAGGTATTGCCCTGATCCTTGCTGAAGGGTAACAATTCCCAACATTTCCTAACCTCTGTCTAACTTGACTTAGTGCATGGCAGAGACTACCTTTAAATAACCCCAGAAGTTTACTCACCCCTGCAGGAATAAGGGTTTTCAGCACCACCAGGGAAACAGGTTTTAGCAGGCAAACGGCAGTCCGACTATTAATAGTGAAGGCATATTTACAAGGTCATGACAGCGCCTGCCACATCACGGCAAATCATTCACCAGGAGAGATAAAAGCATGAGGACACTACCGATGTTTATGAGGACATCCTTTAAGAGAACCGGATTGCCTTTTAGGGCCATCTTCTCGTTTATCATAACAACGATTATCTTGACTGCAACGATGATCCTTGTTATAGCAGCCCCGGCAAGTTCATCCGGGGTGGCTACCGGTGATGGCACCTGGCAGTGGATCAATCCCTCGGTGCAGGGCAACACGATAATGGGGATATCATTCATCGACGCTAACACCGGGTGGGCGGTCGGCTCTGCCGGAACAGTCCTCAAGACTGCTGACGGCGGCGCGACCTGGAGTCCGCAGATACCGTCTCCAAACACTTGTGCCGGTGTAACGCCGTATGGCAACGGCTGCGGCCTGAAGGGTGTCTCATTCATCGACGCCAGCAATGGTTGGGTGGTCGGGGATTACGGGACCATCTGGCATACTGTCACGGGTGGCTCGTCGTGGACCTCCCAGTCATTGCCGGGCTCGGGATGTGGAGGCGGCAGCTGCATCTATGCGTCTTTACTGGGAGTCCATTTCATCGACAGCCAGGTGGGTGTCGCAGTCGGACCAAACTACGCTTTCGCGACCAGGGATGGCGGCGCCAGCTGGCAACAGGTCAGCGGAGTCAGTACAAGCCACAGTCTCAACGCGGTACAGATGGTCAGCAGCACCACCGCTTATGCGGTCGGTGATAGCGGTGTTGTTTACCTGATCACCTGGAATGGCGCCACCTGGAGCGCTGTTTTGCAGGCCGGGGCCTCGACACAAAACCTGTACGATGTCTACTTCGCTGATGCCCAGCATGGTTTGGCAGTAGGTGGCGGCCGCGTCTGGCGTACTACTGACGGCACGACCTGGAGCCAGAACTCCGCTGCTCGTTCCGAATCATTAAGAAGCGTCACCATGACCGGTAACACGCTGGTAGTCACTGGCGGAGTTCAGACAGTGGGCGAAAATCCGGGCAGCAGCGTCATCCTCAAGCGAACATCCCCGGGTAGCTGGCCAGGTACCTGGAGTGATCCGATAGATGCTGTCGCGGCTGGTCTGACGGCAGCGTCGAGTAATGGCACAACCGACCAGCTGTATACGGTCGCATTCCCGGGAGGCAGCAGTACGGGATTTGCGGCCGGTGAGGCCGGCGGAATCGTCAAGACGACTGACACCGGTTCAAACTGGGCGCTCGTCGCAGGTGGAAATGCCAAGAAGATCACCGGCTCGAGTTTCATCAACGATACGACTGGCTGGATGGTTGCGATGGATGGATCGGTGATGAAGACGGTGAACGCCGGCGCCAGCTGGGCCTCTGACAGCAGCGGCATCGCTGCAGGAACAAAGCTGCGGGCAGTCTCATTCATCAACGATACGACCGGATTTGCAGTCGGATACTCGGGAAGGCTGTTCGACGCCACCAATGCAGGCGTCGCTTACAAATATAACGGAACCAGCTGGTCCGCCATGTCCTTGCCTGCCGGGGTTGCGACTCTCGAGGCCATTCATATGACAAGCGCCACCAACGGTTGGGCTGTCGGGCGGGCGGGTGCTTCGGCGCCGACCGGAGTCGCTCTGAAGACAACTGATGGATCGACATGGGTTTTTGATGGCGCAGGCATAGGCACGGATATCAAGCTTTATGGAGTCGACGCGACGGGCGCAAGCGATGGCTGGGCAGTAGGCGAGAACAGCACTTCAGGAAACGCAGTGCTGCTCAAGTACGCCAGCGGGGCGCCGGGAAGCTGGACGGTCACTGAAAAGTCAGACTCGACCGGTTTTCTGGGAATCGATATCGTCGACGGGACAACAGGTTACGCGGTAGGGTACAAGTCGCCATCAGCGACGCCCCCATACTGGCAGGACAGCCGCATCTACAAGACGGGCGATGGGGGTACGACCTGGAACACGTCACTGTCGACGACATACCATAACTGGTTCTTAAGCGTTGCTTTCATCAATTCGACTACCGGTTATGTCTCCGGCGGCAGCGCCGGCAGGGTGATCAAGACCACGGATGGTGGCACTACCTGGACGCCTGAAAGTGTCGGCGCCGGCTGGGACCTGAACACGATCACTGTTGTCCCATCCACCTGGGCCGCTTCAGGTTACGCGGCATTCGTGGGTGGCGACAATGCTGCAGCGCTTCGTTCTGCCAGACCGCCGGAGGTTGAGTCGGTGAACACGGCGGGTGTGAAGGTTGAGAGGTCATCGACTGTCTCAGCCACGTTTACAAAGGACCTCACTCCCGGGACTGTGACCGGCACGAGCTTTACGGTAAAGAGGCACAGCGATTCTGCTCCCGTGACAGGGACGATCAGTTTCCCGAGCGGAAACCGGACCCCGGTGTTCACACCGGCTTCTCCACTTGATTATGCGACCCAGTATGACGCTACCTTCACCACGGTGGTGACTGATTCGAGCGGCAACCATCTCGTGGAAAACTATGACTGGAGCTTCTCGACCAGCAGGGATTACTGGTGGACCTGGTACGACAACCTGAGCACCGGGGCGCAGAACTGGGTGCTAATGGCCAACCCGAGTTCCGCGGCAAACAACCTTACCTATAAGCTGAGTATAGGCGGCGTCACGCAGGATCTGACGCAGTGGAACAACGGTGTTGCTGCTCCGGGCGCGAGCCTGACGCCCCAGTATCCAGGTGTCCGCAATGGCCCGGTCAATGCGGCCTCGATCACCGGCGGATACAAGGGCATCGTCAGCCAGCGCGTCCTCTGGGGCCAGAACTCCCTTGAGGAAGTCCTCGGCACCGATGCCGAGAAGCTGTCGAACCACTTCTACTGGACCTGGTATGACGACCTGTCCTCAGGCTATACGAACTACGTGATGGTCGCCAATCCGGGCACGGCTAACGTGTTCTACCGCGTCAAGGTAGCCGGAGTATCCAGGTCGACAGGTGAGATCCTGCCGGGCCAGTCCGCTTTCTGGCGCGACGGTAGCCTGCAGGGTGGCCCGGTCGAGGTGGAGGGCTGTACCGTCGCCTTCGTGCCGATCGATATGACCTGCGGCTCGCCTGCCGATGTGCTGGCCTCCCAGCGAGTGCTTTCAAATGGCGACAGCGCTTTCAACGAAGTTCCGGGAATACCGGCGGCTGATTTGAGCTACCGTTATGTCTGGACCTGGTATGACAACCATACCGCCGGCGCGACTGACTGGATCATGATCGCCAATCAGAACGCCGTTGACATGTCTTACGAGATCCTGATAGGCGGCGTGATAGTCCAGAGCGACACCGATCCCGGCGCCGGGCCTATTCCTCCGGGCGGCTATGTCGCGCCTGTCTTCAGGGCTCCCGATGTGCCGGCGGCCACTGGTCCGGTCGAGGTCAGGACGTATGACGCCACCGCGCCGGGACTGCCTCACACGACGCCCATGAATTCCATCGCCTCCCAGCGGGTAGTCTGGGGTCCGTCGTTCGAGGAGGTCCCGGGCTATCCATATTCGGCCCTCACCAACACCTATCACTGGACCTGGTATGACCAGTCCCAGGCGAACGTCTTCAACTGGGTGATGGTCGCCAAGCAGGACGAGACGTCGACTACCGTCTACTACAAGGTCCTGGTCGGGGGCGTCGAGCGCAAGGCATGCACCCAGATATCCGACGCTGACAGGGACTATGCGTCCTTCCCGACCATCATCGGCGGGCCGGTGGAGGTCAGGTCGTACTCCGACGACACCTGCACCACGCCCTCCGCCCCGGGCAACGGCATCATGGCCTCCCAGCGCGTGCTCTGGAAGGGCTTCTTCAACGAGACCCTGGGGACGGTGCTCAACTAGCCATATCTGCAGGATAGTCCACCCCGGAAAAGAAATATGAGGGGACGTTGCTGAACTTCAGGGACTTCAGCAGCGTCCCCTGTCTTTGCCCGCCGGTTTGCAAAAAACAGGGACGGCGGATAGGCTATTAACGGTTTTTTCACCCACATGGGACCTGGCATCATGGAAAACAAGAAGGAAAAGAAAGAAATGCTCGCCGCGGTTCCCCTTCCCCGAAAATCAGGCCGCCCCAGCTGGGATGAGTACTTCTTCCAGATAGCCAGACAGGTCGCCACGCGTTCGACCTGCATGCGCCGCCAGGTCGGGGCCGTGCTGGTCAAGGACAAGCGGCTGCTCTCCACCGGCTATAACGGCGCGCCACGTGATATCAGCCACTGCATCGATGTGGGCTGTCTTCGCGAGGAGTTGGGGGTCCCGTCAGGCGAGCGGCACGAACTGTGCCGTGCTCTCCATGCCGAACAGAATGCCATCGCCCAGGCGGCGCTGCATGGGGTGAAGATCGAGGGTTCCACCCTCTACTGTACCCACCAGCCCTGTTCCCTGTGCGCCAAGATGATTATTAATGCCGGAATCGTGGAAGTGTATTTCGACGAGGGCTATCCCGACGAGCTTGCGGCTGGTTTCTTTGCAGAAGCAGGCATAAAGCTGCACAAGATCGGAGGATGATTGCCGGATCTGGGCACCACACTGGAGTTCATTTTCCGCGATGAGGTCGCGGCGCTGGTCGCTTTCCTGATGGCGGCCACGATCGTCTTCGCGGTCACGCCCACCGTCGGCAATATCGCCCGCAGGATGGGCGCCATGGATGAGCCCGACGACCGCAAGATCCATGACGATCCGACGCCACGGCTGGGTGGCCTGGCCATCTATTTCGGCTTCATCATCCCGGCGCTGCTGTTCCTGCCTTTGACCAACGAGCTGAAGGGTGTCGTGGTCGGCGCTTCCGTCATCACCCTGTTCGGCGCCGTCGACGATTTTCGTGGGACCACACCCCTGGTCAAGTTCGGAGGACAGTTCCTGGCCGCGGGCTGCCTGGTCTGGTACGGCGTACAGATCGACTATTTCAATCTGCCTTACTTCGGGACGGTCGAACTTTCCCCGGCTCTGGCGATCCCCCTGACCCTGATATGGGTCGTCACAGTCGTCAACATCTTCAACTTCATCGACGGCATGGACGGCCTGGCCGCGGGGGTATGCACGATCGCCGCGGGGACCTTCGCCATCATCGCCATCTCCATGGGCAGGCCCGAGGCCGGCATCCTGGCGGCGATTCTGGCCGGAACCACCCTGGGTTTCCTGCGCCATAACTTCTTCCCGGCGTCGATCTTCATGGGCGACTCGGGCTCGATGCTCCTGGGATTCGTGCTGGCCGCCGTGACCGTACACGGCGTGCTCAAGAGCGTCGCTGCTGTCACCCTGGTGATCCCGCTGCTGATCATGGGCGTGCCCATCTTCGACCTGTCGCTGACCATCCTGCGGCGGATGAAGAATCACCAGAACATCTTCCAGCCGGACCGGGGCCACCTGCACCACCGGCTCTTCAACATCGGTTTTTCCCAGAGGAAGGCTGTGCTGGTCCTCTACGCCTGGTGCACCCTGATGAGTTCGCTGGCGCTTTCCATGAGGTTCGCTCCCGGATTCGTCACGGTGATACTGGCCGGGCTGGTCATCGGCGTCAGTCTCTACCTGGTGTACCTGCTGGACATCCTGCAGGTCCGCAGCCGCCGGGGCATCGACACCCGCTGACCGGATCCGGTTCGCTGCAAACCCCGCACCGAAGTCTCAAACAGCCGCCCGTCATCGCTTCGCTGCGCCTCAGCAATCGTTCCATGGCGCGGCTGTGGACGTCTCGCACCTCGCCCCACGGCCGCGTTTGACCCGTTTTCAGGCACTCCGAAAAAATACCCCCGGGGGCTCTTGACTAATTCCAGAAGCCGCGTTATGCTTACGCGGTTTTTAATTTGCCTGACAAGAAGAAGGCAAAATCGAATGGTGGTCGCGGGGGCAACCCTTTAGGCTGGGAATGGATCACTTCATACCTGGTCGGAGGGGTAGCGCTCGGCACCGCCAGCGGGCTGGGTCTGGACTACCTTCTCCACACCACACCGCTTTTCCTCATCGTAGGAGTGTTCGCGGGTTTCTTTGCCGGTTTGTACGGCATCTATAAGAGCCTGTGACAGTAATGAACTATTCGATTAAAAAGGGAGGCAACGATAGTCGGGAAGCTCACAACCCTGATGATGGTCTTTCTCGCCGCCGGTATTGTGGCGGGCATTATCGTCCGGCCGCTGCTGGTTCCGTGGCTGCTGGCTTCCTGCCTTTTCCTCGCTAACTATTCGATCTCTCTGCTCTTCATGAGGGCTATCCCCAGGCTTTCCAACGCGGCCGCGGCCGGAGTGGCGGTCACGAGTTTCTTCCTGCGTTTCGGTCTGCTGGGCCTGGCGCTCGTCGGTGTGGCCCTGGGTCTTCCCGAATATTTCCTGACGACGGCCATCTGTTTCCTGCTCGTCTATACCCTGTTCCTCGTTTTCGAGATCGCAGTCGGCGTCAAGGGGCGCCCGGTTTCGGATTCACCCGCTGCGGGAGGTGAGGCATGAGTTCCGGAGCTGAAGGTGAAGGCTTCCAGCCTACTGGTGAATTCGAGCACGCGGTAAAGCCGCTGGCTCCGTTCGGCCACGAGCTTTCTTTCCACATCGGGCCCATCGACATGTCGATCAGCATGGCTGTCGCCTATGTCTGGATCGCCGCTATCGTCGTGGCGATCGTCTGTATCGGTATCGCCCGCGTCGCCAAGGTGCTGCCATCGAAGAAACAGGTCGCCTTCGAGGCGCTGTATGAATATGTCCGGGACAATCTCGTGGGCGCCGTGATGCACGGCAAGATCGCCACAGCCTGGTTCCCTTACATCATGACGCTTTTCCTCTTCATCCTGTTCAGCAACCTGATCGGGCTGATACCGCTCTTCCTTGGCCGGGAGCCTGATAGCTGGATACCGGCGTTCAGGACCTACGCCGCCACCTCGAACATCAACGTCACCGTGGCGCTGGCTCTGATGACGTTCGTGCTCACGCACTTCTCGGGGATCAAGGCCAACGGCGCGATCGGCTATTTCAAGGGCTGGGTGCCCGGAACCGCTCCTGGTGTGCTCAAGCCGGTACTTTTCATCATCCACTTTTTCAGCGAGATCTTCCGCCTGCTTTCTCTGGCGGTCAGGCTTTACGCCAACATGCTGGCGGGCCACATAATGATCCTGGTCTTCTATGCCCTGATCTTCATGCTGCCGTCGGTCCTGATGATCGTAATCCTGGCGCCACTGATCGAAGCGGGCGTTCTCGCCGTCAGCGGCTTCGAGATCTTCGTGGCGGCGATCCAGTCGTACATCTTCGCGATCCTGTCGGCGGTGTACATCGGTGGAGCGATCCACCAGGAACACTAGAGCAGAGACCGCGGGCAGCTGGTTTATCCAGCTGCAGTCACCGCGTCTTGCAACTGTCATCTGATTTTGGAAGGGAGGTAAGTTCATGGAAAATAAAGCAATGGCTCTGTTGGCCGCGGGTATCTCCATGGGTATAGGCGCCCTGGGCCCCGGCATCGGCATCGGCTACCTCGTCGGCAAGAGCGTCGAGGGTATCGCCAGGCAGCCTGAGGCTTCAGGCGACATCCGGACCACCATGTTCATCGGTATTGGTGTAACCGAGGCTGTCGCGCTGTACGCCCTGGTTATCGCAATTCTGCTTATCTTTGTCGCTTAATAAATTGAGCGGCCGGGCTTTTTGCCAGCCGATGCGGGCCGCGGCGCATGTATTCCGCGCCGTAGCCCCAAGGCTAATGGCCGTCTCGGGAGGTGCTTACGTAACAAGATGATAAATCCTGAACCCGGATTGGTAATTTGGACCCTGCTGACCTTCACGGTGCTGTTCTTCGCCCTGAGGAAATTCGCTTACGGTCCGATCCAGAACATGATCGACGCGCGCCGCGACGCCATCGAGCAGAGCATCAAGGCAGCGGAAGAAACGCGCCGCCAGGCTGAGCTCAAGTACGAGGAATATCTCGCGAGCATAGCCCAGGCCAAGCATGAGGCCGAGGAGATCATCGAGCGCGCCCACAAGGTGGGCGAAAGCACCAAATCCGAAATCGTCGACCAGGCTCGCGAGCAGGCTCAGAAAGAAGTCGAGGATGCCCGCGCCCAGATCCAGCGTGAGACCCGCAAGGCTGTCCAGGAGATCAAGGACCAGGTCGCTGACCTGACCATCCTGGCCGCCGGCAAGGTCACCGGTAAATCGATGAACAAAGAGGATCATCTGCGCCTGGTGGACGAAGCCCTGTCAGAAGTTGATTTCGAGCAGCTTGGCGCCGGAGGGAAGTAAGGCTTGGGCGATTCCAAAATAACGAATGTATATGCCCGGGCACTGTTCGAATCGGCGCGGGATGCCAATACCCTGGACGCCACTGCGGCCGACCTCGCGTCGTTCGCCGGCGCCATGGACGCATCTCCTGAGCTGACCGCGGTCATGTATAACCCCCGGATCGACACGGACACCAAAAAGAAGGTGGTGGCCCAGCTGACCGAGGGTGCGGACCGCATTTTCGTCAACGGTATCAACCTCCTGATCGACAAGCGCCACTCTGACCTGCTCTTCGATCTTAACGGGCAGTTCCAGAAGCTGCTCAAGACTGAGCAGAACGTGGTGGAGGTTGAAGTCACTTCGGCGGTGGATCTGCCGGAGGAGACCATGGCAGGCATTCGGAGGAGGATCGAGGAATCGACCGGCAGGAAGGTCGAGATCAAGGCCACAGTCCGTGAGGACATCATCGGTGGCCTCATCCTCAGATTTGGAGATGTAATCGTGGATAGTAGCCTGCAGGCGAAGCTCGAACAGCTGCGCTCGAGGCTATCTCAAGCCAACATAGGGAGTGAACAGCTTTGAAACTGCGTCCAGAAGAAATCACCGCGGTTCTCAAGAGTCAGATCGAGAACTACGAGGCGGAAGTCAAGGTCGAGGAGGTGGGAAGGGTCCTTGAGGTGGGTGATGGTATCGCTCGCATCCACGGTCTGGAGAACTGCATGTCCTCCGAGATGCTCGAGCTTCCCAACGACGTAGTCGGCCTGGCGCTGAACCTTGAAGAAGACAACGTCGGAGCCGTGCTCATGGGTCCTGACACCCTGATCTCGGAAGGCGACCTGGTCAAGCGGAGCGGCAAGGTCATGAGCGTGCCCGTCGGCGAGGCTCTCGTCGGCCGCGTGGTCAACGCACTGGGCCGTCCCATCGACAACAAGGGCCCCATCGAGACAACTGAGTACCGTCCGGTAGAGTTCAAGGCGCCGGGAGTGTTGCAGCGCCAGCCGGTGCGTGAGCCGCTGCAGACCGGCCTCAAGTCCATCGACTCGATGATCCCGATCGGCCGCGGACAGCGCGAGCTGATCATCGGCGACCGCCGGACAGGCAAGACCGCCATCGCCATCGACACCATCATCAACCAGAAGGGGCAGGACGTAATCTGCATCTACGTCGCCATCGGCCAGAAAGCCTCCAACGTCGCCACAGTAGTTGCGAAGCTGGAAGAGGCCGGCGCCATGGATTACACCATAGTCGTCATGGCCTCGGCTTCCGAGCGCGCCCCGCTCAAATACCTTGCTCCGTTCGTGGGTACGGCGATGGGTGAATATTTTTGTTACAACGGCAAGCATGCCCTCTGCATTTATGACGATCTGACCAAGCACGCTGACGCGTATCGCCAGATGTCGCTGCTGCTTCGCCGTCCTCCCGGGCGCGAGGCTTATCCAGGTGACGTCTTTTACCTGCACTCCCGTTTGCTGGAGCGTTCGGTCAAGCTTCACGACTCCCTCGGCGGCGGCTCTCTGACGGCTCTGCCGGTCATCGAGACGCAGGCTGGCGACGTGTCCGCTTATATCCCGACTAACGTCATCTCGATCACTGACGGCCAGATCTTCCTGGAGCCGGACCTCTTTTACTCCGGTGTCAGACCGGCCATCAACGTCGGTATCTCGGTCAGCCGCGTAGGCGGTAACGCCCAGATCAAGGCCATGAAGAAAGTGGCCGGCAAGATGCGCCTCGACCTGGCCCAGTACAACTCACTCAAGGCCTTCGCCCAGTTCGGTTCGGAACTGGACGCTTTCACCCAGGCCCAGCTGGCCCGTGGCGAGCGCATGGTTGAGTCGCTTAACCAGAGCCAGTTCGCCCCCATGGTTGTCGAAGAGCAGGTGGCAGTCATCTTCGCTGCTACGCAGGGCTACCTCGACGGCATCGACGTCGACCGGGTCAAGAGCTTCAATGAGGGACTGGTCCACCGCATGCGCAGTGATTATGCCGGCGTGCTGGAGACCATCCGCAACGAGAAAGACCTCTCTGAAGAGACCGAAGGCAAGCTGCGTGAAGCCCTCGATGCTTATCTCAGGGACTTCAGCCCCGACCACGAGGAAATGGCGGCTTCGGCCCCTTCGGCCTAGGCTGAGGAGTCAGACTACTAAATGGCAAAGATAAAAGACATCGCTAGGCGGATCAGTTCCGTCAAGAATACGCGCAAGACCACCAAGGCGATGGAGATGGTGGCCGGCGCCCGCCTGCGGCGGGCCCAGTCGCGCATCGAAGCCCTGAGGCCCTACGCCGAACGCATGATGGAGCTGATGCAGGAAGTGTCCCGGGTCACCGAGCACACCAGCCAGTTCCCGCTGCTTGAAGTGCGCGAAGAAATAAGGACGGTCGCTATCGTCCTGCTCACCGGAGACCGCGGTCTGGCCGGCGCGTTCAACGCCAATATCATCAGGCACGGCCTGACGCTGGCGGATGAGATGGAAGGCAAGGGCCGCCAGGTCAAATGGTTCGTCGTCGGCAAGAGGGGCATCGGTACCATGCGCTTCCGCGGCATGGAGATCAAGGAGTCGATCCAGGGTATCACCGACCGGCCCAAGTACACTGATGCCGAGGATATGGCTCACCGCATCGTCTCTGCATATATAAACGGCGAAGTGGACCAGGTCCACCTGATCTATAACCATTTCAAGTCGGCGGTGGAGCAGACTGTGACCGAGCAGGTCATCCTGCCTCTTGGCAAGGAACTGGTTGAGACGGTTCCGGTCACGGAAGAAGAGCGCAAGCTTCAGGGTGATTTTATCTACGAGCCGGATTCGGCTTCGATTCTCTCTGACCTGCTGCCCAACTATGTCGATACCGGCATCTACCGGGCATTGCTGGAATCAACTGCAAGCGAACACGGGGCTCGCATGACCGCGATGCGCAACGCCTCCGAAGCGGCGGAAGAGATGGTGGACAAACTGACGCTCGACATGAACAAGGCGCGCCAGGCAGCCATCACCCAGGAGATCCTGGAAGTAGTCGGCGGCGCCGAGGCGCTCGCATAGAGCGGATATCGGCAAGGAAGGCCGCCGGCAAGCCTGGAAACGAAAGTTTATTGGTAATTGGAAACCCAGAGGAGCGATGAAACCATGAACACAGGAACGATAGTAGAAGTGATCGGCCCGGTGCTCGACGTGAAGTTCGAGGGAAAGCTGCCGTCGATCTATAACGCGCTGGAGATCCAGCTTCCCAAGGAGGACGGCACTACCATGCGGCTCATCGCCGAGGTGCAGCAGCACCTGGGCGACAACAAGGTGCGCGCGGTAGCCCTCGACTCCACTGATGGCATCGCCCGCGGCCTCGACGCGGTCGACACCGGAGCGCCCATCAGCGTGCCTGTTGGCGACGCCACCCTGGGACGCCTTTTCAACGTCATTGGTGACGCGATCGACGACCTCGGCGAGGTCAAGGCTGACGATCACTGGCCGATCCACCGCGAGGCGCCCGCGTTCGAAGACCTGGAGCCCACCGAAGAAGTCTTTGAGACCGGGATCAAGGTCATCGACCTGCTGGCCCCGTACGTAAAGGGCGGCAAGACCGGCCTGTTCGGCGGCGCCGGCGTAGGCAAGACCGTACTCATCATGGAACTCATCCACAACATCGCCAAGCAGCACGGTGGTGTCTCCGTGGTCTCCGGTGTAGGCGAACGTACCCGTGAGGGCAACGACCTCTACCTGGAAATGGAAGAATCCGGCGTCCTCGGCAAGACCTGCCTGGTCTACGGCCAGATGAACGAGCCCCCAGGGGCGCGTCTGCGCGTCGGCCTGACCGCTCTGACCATGGCGGAGTATTTCCGCGACAAGATGGGCCAGGACGTGCTCTACTTCCTCGATAACATCTTCCGCTTCTCCCAGGCGGGTTCGGAAGTATCGGCCCTTCTCGGCCGCATGCCCTCCGCCGTGGGTTACCAGCCGACTCTGGCCTCTGAGATGGGCGAGCTGCAGGAGCGCATCACCTCCACCAAGAGCGGTTCGATCACCTCGGTGCAGGCTGTATACGTCCCTGCCGATGACCTTACCGATCCGGCGCCGGCGAATACCTTCGCCCACCTGGACTCCACCACCGTCCTTTCACGCGCCATCTCGGAAAAGGGAATCTATCCGGCCGTCGATCCGCTTGATTCAACCTCACGGATCCTTTCGCCCCTTGGTGTAGGCGAGGAACATTATAATGTGGCTACCAGCGTGCAGGAGATCCTGCAGCGCTACAAGGAGCTCCAGGACATCATCGCCATCCTCGGTATGGATGAGCTTTCAGATGAGGATAAACTGACCGTCATGCGGGCTCGCAAGCTGGAGCTGTTCCTTTCACAGCCGTTCAACGTGGCCGAGACCTTCTCAGGCCGTCCGGGCGTCTATGTGCCGCTTCAGGATACCGTCCGCGGTTTCAAGGAGATCCTCGAAGGCAAGCACGACGACCTTCCCGAGCAAGCCTTCTACATGGTCGGTGGCATCGACGATGTCGTCAAGGCCGCACAGGAGATGGGCGGACAGGCTGAAGAAACAGCAAAATCCGACGAGGAGGAAGCGGCCTAGGCGGCGCCTCGCGCCAGATAGCCCCAGACGGCTGACAGTCAATGGATGATACGAATACACTAATCGGGTTCAAGTGCGAGATAGTCACTCCTGAGGGACTTATCTACGACGGGCCGTGTGACATGGTCATCGTCCCCGGAGAGATGGGCGAACTTGGCATCCTGCCCCGGCACGCGCCGCTGGTTTCGCGCACTGTTATCGGTGAAGCGAGGTTCAAGGACCCGGTCAGCGGCTGGACTCTACTCGCGGTGGGTAACGGCTACGTCAAGATGCAGTTCGACCGGCTTCTGCTGCTGGTGGATACAGCTGAGAAAGCCGAAGACATCGATACCACTCGCGCCCGGGCTGCCCTGGAGCGCGCCGAGAGCTTCCTGGCCCGCGCCCAGGAGACCGGAATCGACCTCCATCGCGCCGAGCAATCCCGTCACCGGGCGGCAAATCGACTCAAGGTTGCAGGAAAAGTCTAAGTCCGCGTGGTAGAAGGTTATGGGCGGTGGGGTGGAAATTCCCTCCCAAAACCTCTAACCTCTAGGTAAGTATGGCCAAATACGTAATCAACGGTGGTTTCCCCCTCGTGGGCGCCGTCAGGATTTCAGGGGCCAAGAATTCGGCACTGAAACTGATGGCGGCCTCGCTGCTGACGACCGGTAAAGTCACTCTCCACAATGTTCCCCTGATCAAGGACGTCTTCACGATGGCGGACGTGCTCAGGGAGATCGGCGCCGATGTCACCATCGGCCCCGACAGTGTCGAGATCGATGCTTCCGGCGAGCTTTCCCACACGACACCATATGAGCTGGTGCGCAAGATGCGTGCTTCCATCGTGGTCATGGGTCCGCTGCTTGCCCGGCTGCACCGCGCCCGGGTCGCCATGCCCGGCGGCTGCAACATCGGGCCCCGGCAGATCGACTTCCATCTGAGCAGTCTGGAAAAACTGGGCGCGCGCATCAACGCCGATCACGGCTTCATCAATGTGGCCACCAACGGCCTGACCGGCGATGTCATCAGCCTCGATTATCCCAGTGTCGGCGCCACCGAGAACGTGATGATGGCCGCCTGCCTGGCCAGGGGCCGCACCGTCATCGAGAGCGCCGCCCGTGAGCCCGAGATCATCGACCTCGCCAAGTTCCTCACCTCCATGGGCGCTAATATCAGCGGCGCCGGTTCGGAGACCATTGTCATCGAGGGTGTAGAGGAACTGGAGGGCGCGACTCACACTGTCGTACCTGACCGGGTCGAGGCGGGGACATTCATGATCGCCGCCGCAGTCACCCGGGGTGATGTCGAAGTCGAGGGCATCAATCCGCTTCACCTGGAGATATTCATCAGCAAACTTCGCGCCATCGGCGTCGATATCAAGGAATTCGACAGCAGCGTACGCTGCCGGGGCGAGGGCGAGTATACGAGCACCGACATCGCGACCCTGCCCCATCCGGGCTTCCCAACCGACCTGCAGGCGCCGATGATCGTGCTCCTTTCTCTGGCTCGGGGTCACAGTATAGTCACCGAGAACGTCTTCGAGAACCGCTTCGGTTTCGTCGATGAGCTCAACCGCCTGGGCGCCAACGTGCGGGTCAGCGGCCATCACGCAGTCGTGCATGGCGGCAGCAGACTGGAGGGCACGATAGTCGAGGCTCCTGACCTCAGGGCAGGCGCCGCGCTGGTGCTGGCCGGCATGGCTGCTTCGGGCACCACCGAGATCGGCCGCATCGGCCACATCGACCGCGGCTACGAGAATTTCGAGCTGAAACTGCAGGCGCTCGGTGCTGATATCCAGCGGGTCGAGACCAGCGACCGCTCCCACTTTATCGCTCCCTTAAACTAGGTTGTCCGGTATGCTGTCCCTGTTTTCCGCTGTCAGAGCGAAGGAAGCCTAGCCCTGTCCAGGATCTTTGCAGTCAAGATCGGCAGCAACACCCTCACCGACGTGCAGGGTTGCCTTCGTGACGACACCCTCGCCGGACTCGTAGGCGAGATCGCGGCGCTGGCTAAGGGCGGCGACAAGGTCCTGCTGGTCTCTTCGGGGGCGATCTCCTGCGGCCTCGGCCTGATACCCATAGACGGCCGTCCAACAGAGACTGTGGAGCTGCAGGCAGCCTCCGCCATCGGCCAGGGCCGGCTCTTCCACCGCTACTACCGCCTCTTCGCCGACATGGGTGTGACCGCGGCGCAGGTCCTGCTGACATCGTTCGACATAGAAGCCCGCAGCCAGTATCTCAACGCCCGCAATACCCTGCTCAAGCTGCTGGAATGGGGGATCGTCCCCATCGTCAACGAGAACGACACTACTTCCGCGGACGAGATCCGCTACGGCGACAACGACTTCCTGGCGGCCCAGGCTGCCATCCTGGTGAAGGCTGACCTGCTGATGTTGCTCACCGATACGGAGGGGTTATATACTAGTGACCCTTCCGAGGATTCCGGCGCCCAGCTGGTCGAAGAGGTGCGGGACTGGTCGGAGCTGGAGCGGATAGAGGCCGGTGGCACCGGCAGCGCTATCGGTTCGGGAGGTATGAAAAGCAAGATCGTTGCCGCGCAGATGGCGACCACGGCCAACATCGAGACGGTCATCGCCAACGGCTCCCGTCCTGGCGTGGTGACAGCCATCGCCGCCGGAGAGAAAGTAGGGACCCGGTTCCATCCTCTCAAATCCTCCATGAGCAGTTTCAAGCTCTGGTTGAGGTATGGCCGGCCCAGCAGCGGCGCCCTGGTGGTCGACGAGGGCGCGGCCAACGCGCTCAGAAAGCGCGGCAAGAGCTTGCTGCCTGCAGGGATAACGCGGGTGGAGGGCCATTTTGCTGCCGGTGAGGCCGTCGACGTCTTCTTCCGTAAGGACGGCAGGCGCCTGATCGGTAAGGGAATCACGAATTTTTCCGCGGACGAACTGCGGCGCATCAAGGGCATGCAGAGCCGCCAGGTCATGAAACTGCTTCCCCATGGGGAAGAGGAAGTCATCCACCGGGACTATTTCGTCCTGGCGGACTGAAAGAACGGATGAACAGATGAAGATCAAGGATATCTGCGTAAACGCCAGGCAGGCTTCACGCGAGCTGGCTTCACTGCCCGCCGCCACCAAAAACAAGGCGCTCAACGAGATCGCCATGGCGCTGGAGCGGCGTACTCCCGAGATACTCCGCGAGAACCGCGACGACGTCAAGGAAGGCAAGGCGGCCCACCTATCCGGGGCGCTGCTGGACCGGCTCATGCTCGACGAGGACCGCATCCGCGAGATGGCCTGGAGCCTCAGGAGCATCGCCTCCCTGCCAGACCCCGTCGGCGAGGTCGTCGATGGCTGGCGGTTGCCCAACGGCATGCAGATCGAGAAGATCCGGGTCCCCTTCGGCGTGGTGGCGGTCATTTTTGAAGCCAGACCCAACGTCACTGTGGATGCCGCCGGACTCTGCCTCAAGACCGGCAACGCCGTCATCCTGCGCGGCGGCAGCGACGCACTGCATTCCATCCGCATGCTCACTGAGGTCATCAATGGCGCTCTCACCGCAGCCGGGCTGCCTGCTAACGCCGTATCGCTGGTGGAATCACGCGACCGCAGCCATCTGAAGCAGCTGCTGCAGATGAGCGACTACATAGACCTGATAATTCCCCGCGGCGGCGAGTCGCTCAAGGAATATCTGGTAAAGCACTCCAAGATCCCCGTCATCTATGCCGCCGGCGGCAACTGCCATGTCTTCGTCGACGCCAGCGCCGACCTGGAAAAAGCGGCGAAGATCGTGCTCAACGCCAAATGCCAGCGCCCTGGTGTCTGCAACTCCGCTGAGACACTGCTTATCCACCAGGATATCGCGGCCGAATTCGTGCCGGTAATCGCCAAAGAACTACTCAAGCGCAAGGTCAAGCTGCATGTGGACGAGGAAAGCCGCAGGCACATCAAGGGCAAGGCGGATGGCGTCACCGAAGCCACCAGCGAAGACTACGCCACCGAATACCTCGACCTGGAGATGGCTTTCAGGGTGGTGAGCGGCGTGGATGAAGCAATCGAGCACATCGCGACCTATGGCACCGGCCATTCCGAAGCGATACTCACCGGCGACCTGGAAAACTCCCGGGCGTTCACGGCCCGCGTTGACGCCGCCTGCGTCTATGTCAATGCCTCCACCCGCTTCACCGACGGAGGACAGTTCGGTATGGGCGCCGAAATCGGTATCAGCACCCAGAAGCTGCATGCCCGGGGTCCGCTGGGCCTCAGGGAGCTGACCTCGGTCAAGTATGTGATCACCGGGGACGGACAGGTTCGCAGCTAAGCTGTCGCTGCGGATCCGGCGAAGCGCGCTGCGAGATCCGGAGGATGGCCCAAGTGCATCGACGCTACGCCGAACTGACATCATGTCTTTGACAAAAATCGCCATCATGGGCGGCACCTTCAACCCGATCCATATCGGCCACCTCGTATGCGCTGAGGAGGCGGTATCCCAGTACGGGCTGGACCGGGTGTTGTTCATGCCCACCGGAACGCCGCCACACAAGGATATCGAGGCAGGCGTCAGCGCTGAAGACCGCTTCCGAATGACGGAAATCGCCACTGATAACAATCCGCGCTTCGAGGTCTCGCGTTACGAGATCAACAAACAGCAGGTGTGTTACACGGTTGACACGGTGAGGCATCTCCGGAAAGAAATGTCCGACGCGGAGCTTTTCTTCATAACCGGAACCGATGCCGTGGTCGAGATCCTCGAATGGAAGGATCCGGAGGAGATCCTGCAGCTGGCGACACTTATCGCCGCGACCCGTCCCGGATTCCCCCTGGACCGGATCCCGGCAAGGATCCGGGAGCTGATGGATGAAGGCCGGGTCCGTGTCATGGAGATTCCCTGCATAGGGGTATCTTCGAGCCTGGTCAGGGAGAGGGTGGCAGCCGGCCGGTCCATTAGATATCTGGTCCCCGAGGGCGTCGAGAGATTCATTGAAAAAGAACGACTATACCTTTAAAAGCAGCCCCAAGCGCAGCCAGCGGCGGCGGAGCAGCCGTTATGGAGCTGCGAGCGAATCGGGATACCGGCGCGCCCGGCTTTCGGCGAGGCAGCATGAAAAGCGCCGGCGCTCGATCGCCATAATCATGATCTCCGGCCTGGTGGTCGCGGCTCTGGTCTTCGCCGGTGTCTTCCTGGCGATGCGCGCCGGCGATTCATCAGGGGCAGCTTCAGACGAATCAGTCAGCAGCGGCAGTTCCGGCACAGTCATCATGACCGGCAGGGACGACGCCGGCAAACTGAGCCAGCTCGCGGTCCTGGTCCCGGACACCCAGGGTGGATACAGCTTCTACACGATCAATCCGCGTACAGTGGCAGATACTCCCGGTCATGGGTTCCAGCAGCTGGCGCAGGTGGCGGAACTTGGCGGCCAGGAACTCGTGGACCAGGCGGTCGCCAACCTCCTTCAGGTCCCTATCCAGTACCACGTGGATCTGGGATATCCGACCCTGGAGATAGCCGCCGAACAGGCAGGGATCATCGATTTTAAGACCGACCGGCCGCTCACCCTCAACGGCGCGGGTGAGGCTATCAGCTTCGCCGCCGGCGACAATCCAGCCTCAGCCCAGCGAGCCATCTTGAACCTCAAGGCGTCCATGGATGACGGCCAGGCCGGCCCCAGGGTGCAGGCGCTCTTCTACCAGGGACTGCGCGATGCCCTTGCCATGAAACCGGAACCGGAGCGCCGGGCGCTGGCGCAGCTGCTGTTGAAGCGGCTTGAGACTGATATGGACGAGGGCGATTTCGTAGACCTATTTGTGGCGATGACCACTTCGGGGCGCGCATTCGGCGCCTGGCCGCTGCCGGTCAGGCTGGCGGGTTCAGGACCTGACTGGTACCTGGAACCGGTCCCCGCAGAGGTGGAGATGCTGATGACGGGCGATACCGGCGATTCCGGGATAATCCTGGAGATCCATAACGGAACCGAGGCCGTGGGCGTCGTCGAGGCGGCAGGGGAGCGGCTGGCGCCGCTGCGTTATGGCACCACCCTGCAGACGGATCCTTCGGGAGTCGATTTCGAGAATACCCAGATACGGGTGGGCAGCGAAGCTCTCGCTGCGGGCAACAGGATCCGCGATCTGCTCGGCAAGGGAACCATCATCAAGGATGAATACATGGAAAAGCAGCAAATCATTGTTATTATTGGTAGAGACCTGCCTCTGGCTGAGCTGGAGAAAAGATAAGGCAGTACGATAAACGACAGGGCAAACAGGAGAATCAAAAGACGCATGCAAAAAGAGACATACGAGAGGTCCCCGATCACTAAAGCACAAAGCAGCGAAAGCTTCGTCCAGGCGATAGCCCAGGCGGCGGCTGACAAGAAGGCAGAAGACATACTGATCCTCGATATGAGAGAGGTCTGCAGTTATACAGACTTCTTCCTGATCTGCGAAGGCAGGTCATCCCGTCAGACAAAGGCCATCGCGGACGAGATCCGGCTCAAGATGAAATCTGAAGGCACGTTGCCGCTACGCGTCGAGGGCGAAGCCCGCGGCGACTGGGTGCTGATGGATTATCTGACTGTAGTCGTGCACATCTTCACTCCCGAAGCCCGCGACTTCTACCGGCTGGAAGTACTCTGGAAAGAAGCCCCCCGGGTCGAGGCTGCCGTTTCGTGATGGCGGCTCTATCGCAGGTTTCGGCGGTGCGTATCGACCCGGTAGCGATTTCCTTCTGGCTGGAACGCCCGTGAATTCCCGCGAACGCTTCCTGGCGGTGCTGGCAGGAGAGACGCCCGACATGGTCCCCATCGTGCCGGTAGTAGACGGGTACTTTGCCCCGAAGATGATCGGCCGTGCCAACGACGAATGTTTTCTGGACGGGAACTGCCTGGCGGAGGCTCTCGCTGCCTCGCGGGAACGTTTCGGCTACGACGGCGTGCTTGCCGAAATGGGACTCGGGCCGGAGCCGAACGTACTCGGCGCTCCGATGGAGGTCGAGGGCAACGACGTCCCCCTCGTTGTGGAGAGCATCATCGGCGGCCGCGAGGATTTCGGGAACCTGAAGATTCCCGCCGATCCGGCGGCTGTAGGAGCCGGCGGCAAACTGGAGCCGGTGGAGAGGCTGGTCAGTGCTTCAAACGGTGAATATGCCGTCCTCGGCAGTGTCCGCTCTCCCTTCGAATACGCGGCGACCGTCCGTGGACTCATGGAATTCATGACCGATTTTTATCGCGATCCGGAGATGGTCCGCGACCTCATCGCCGCGGTGACGCCGGCTACTCTGACAGTCGGTCAGGCCCTGGCCGAGGCCGGCGTCGACGCCCTGGTGATGAAAGACTCTTTTGCATCCTCCAGCATGATCTCTCCCGACCATTACCGGGAGTTCGCTTATCCGGCCGAGTGTGAAGCCATAGCCGGCCTCAGCGCCAGGATTCCGGTTATCCTCCACATCTGCCGAAATAGTATGCCTATCCTCGAGGATATGGCGAAGACGGGCGCCGCGGTGCTGGAGATCGACTCGCCGGTGAACCTGGCCGCTGCCAGGGAGGCGGTTGGCGACAGGGTAGTCCTCAAGGGCAACATCGATGCCGCCGCCGTGATCGAGAAGGGCAGCGTCGATGATGTGAAAGCAGCGGTGCGGGCGGCAATGGACGCAGCCAAGGAGGGTGGCCGGTTCATCCTCAGTACAGGAGATTCGCTATCCCTGGATGCCCCGGATGAGAATCTTGCGGCACTGGTCAGCTATGGTAGAGAATATGGAAGGTATCGATGAGAGAATTACTGGAAAGATTCGAACACGCGATAATCAACGGTGACGCCGATGGCAGCGCCGACCTGGCCGACGCTATCGTCGTCCGGGGCCAGGCGACGCCTGATGATATCTTCGAACACCTGTCGAACGCCATGGAGGTTGTGGGTGGCAGGTATGAGACCGGCGAATATTTCATCCCTGAGATGCTGCGATCGGCCGAGGCCGTTGAGAAGGCCATGGCCGTGCTCGAGCCATACCTTTTCGAGCATCGCCACGAGGACGCCGGGGTCATCGTCATGGGAACGGTCAAGGGTGACATCCACAACATCGGCAAGAACATCATAGTCTCGGCCCTGAAGGCCACGGGCTATGACGTCCATGACCTTGGAGTGAACGTCTCAACCGAAAAGTTCCTCAACGCTATAAGCGAGACCGACGCAGACCTGCTCCTGCTTTCAGCCTTCACGACTTCCACCAAGCAGGCGCTGCTCGACATAATCGCCGCGCTGGAAGCCGACGGCATGCGCGAGAAGGTCAAGGTTGTCTCCGGCGGAGCATCCCATTCAGAGGAATTCGCCCGCGAAGTCGGTGTTGACGGCTTCGCCACCGATGTGAAAAGCACACTGGCTCTATGTCATCGCCTCATGAATCCCATGGAATCACAATGACAGAAAACCATAAACAGGATAAGGCTCAGGGGGAAGCCAGGGTCTTATTGATCACACCACCACAGGATCTGGGCCGGGGAGAGGTCAAAAGGCCCTGGATTACGACACAGCCGCTGGGGCTTGCCTATGTGGCTGCCGCAGTGCGGGACGCAGGCTTTGAGGTCAGGGTGATAGACGCCTACTCCAAAGGATTGCCTGGCGCGACTATCCGTGACGAGATCAAGTCTTACCAGCCGCAGATCGTTGGCATCTCGTCACTCACGCCTCAATGGGCTGATGCCATGCAGGTGGCTGCGATAGCCAAGTCGGTATCAGGCAGCATACTGACTGTTGTGGGTGGACCACATGTCACAGCCCTGCCTGAACAGGCGGCAAGCGCAGACGGAATCGACCTGGCCGTTATCGCCGAGGGCGAGCAGGCGATGCCGGATATCTGCCGCGCGGTCTCGTCGGGCACTGGATTCGAAGCAATCGAAGGCATTGCCTACATGCGCGATGGCAAGGTTCACAGGACGCCGCCGCGAGCATATATCACTGACCTGGACAGCCTTTCTTTTCCCGCACACGATCTGTTATGGGAACCCAAGCTTTACAACCCGTATCCCATGTGGGGCAAACGGGGCAACTTCTCCTGTATAATCAGCGGCCGCGGCTGCCCTTATAACTGCTCATTTTGTGATGTCACCAGCCAGCAGGGCAAGCGGTATCGTCTGCGCAGCGCCAGGAACATCGTCGACGAATTCATATGGCTGAACCGTGACTTTGGTGTTTCCATGTTTTCTTTCCGGGACCCCTCTATGATCTGTAACAGGCGCCGTCTTCTGGAAATCTGTGAACTGGTCGTTGCCAACGGTCTCGATATAGCCTGGACCTGTAGCGCCCGCGCTAACGAAGTGGATTCAGAAATGCTGGCAGCGATGAAGCGAGCCGGCTGCCGCGCCATACAGTATGGCATCGAGGTCGGCAACGCCGACATGCTCATGGAGATCAAGAACATCACCAGAGAGAAGGTAGCTGCTGCGGTGCAGGCGACTCGCAAGGCCGGTATCCATGCCCATGGCTATTTTCTTTTTGGTTTTATGAAAGAGACTCCGGAGACCATCGAGGACACTATCGATTTCGCCTGTTCACTTTCTCTGGATAGCGCAGGTTTTGCGGTCATGGTGCCATTCCCAGGCACCAGGGAATTTGAGGACTTCAAGAGGGAAGGTCTGCTTCTGACTGAGGATTGGCAGGATTACAATGTCACTGCCAAACCTGTCTACCGTCATAAAAACCTGACTGACGAGCAGCTACGGGCGGCGCCCCGGCGCGCCTATCGTCGCTTCTACATGAGGCCGAGCATCATCCTGCGGCATGCGAAGTTGATCACATCTCCCAGGATTCTGATTAATTATCTGAAGAGCGCCCGGCTGATGTTCAGGTAGCAAGGTCTGTTTTCAGGCTGTCAGGCGCATCAGCAACTGCCGTCTTTCCTAAGAGCCTCCACCGGTCTCCACCCGATATACCCGAAACGTCTCGACGTCGCTGTTTGAGAAAGTAAAAGGCAGCTTGCCCCAATGGCTGCCGTAGAGGCCGGCATTGACCGCCATGTTCATCACCCGGATTGGATCGTCAGACTTGATGCCGGTCGAATCCACCAGCTTCAGGCGCTCAACGACAGCATTATCAAGCGGCCAGTCCATCAGGCTGGCCCGCACAACCAGATCGCCATCAGCCAGTTCTGTGTTCGCGGAAGTCAGATAGCTGTATCCCTCTGCTTCCATGTAATGCCGCAGACCCCATTCGCCTACGAACCAGACCTCGCCTTCGGGATGATAGCGTTCCTCGAATCCGGTGGAAAAATCCTTGTATGCCTGGGCCAGCCGGTTGTCCGCGGACGAGACGGCGATTCCAGTCATGAATGTCACAGCCACGATAACGGCTGCAACCAGGGAAACCGTCGCCGCCGATCTGATACCGGCCTCAAGCTCCCGAAAAACGAGCAACACCAGTGGCGCCAGGAATGGCAGGCTGTACTTGGCGGTCGCATGCGGCAGAAGCAGCATCACCACGCTTAACATCGCCAACAGCCAGAAAGCCAGAAAAACAAAATCAGAGTCTACCTGCCGCCGTTTGATCGCATTTGCCAGCTGCACCCACGACTCGCTGGAAATGGAAATGATCACCATGGCTGCAGCTGCCAGAAAGACCGCGAACAGGATCGCCGTTGCCAGCGGGAAAAACACGATGTGCGTGTAGTAATAATAAGACAGGGCAGCCGAGGCTGTGGCTATGGGTAAAAGCAACATCCAGCGACGGCGCTTCAGACAATAAATGCCTGCTGCAAACAGGGGAAATACCGCTGCGCCGCCCATCTGCACGAGATTTCCTTCGACCCGATAAAGAACGCTTGAACCACCCAGGCTCAGACCGCGGGCATGCTTGAACCGCGGCAGCGCTCCATAGCGGTAAAGGCTGTAGAGGGCATAGGCGGCAAAACCGGCTATTGGTAGCAGCAATGGCAAGGCGGTCTTCCAGGTCAGCTTCTGCTGCAGCCAGGCATAGGCCGGCAGCAGCAGGATGAGCACCAGGGCCTGGTATCCGGTAAATACAGCCAGGATCGCCGCGATGCCGGCTAGCGCCAGCAAACGATCGTCATCGCGATCGACGCCAAAAATGTATGCGGCGACAGTAGCGAGCCAGAACGCCATCATCGGCAGATCGCCCATGAGCGTATGAGACGAGGTCATGACTGCCGGAGTCGCTAATAGCAGCATGGTGGCCAGCACCGCGTTATGAGTGAACCTGCTGGCGAGGAAGAACATCGAAAGACCTGCGACTATCGGGAAGACGATGAAGCCCAGGTGGAGAGGCAGCTCGCTGTCGCTGCCCGTGACCCGCATGATCGCTGCAAGATAGAGCTGGTCCAGCGGGGGGTGTGTATCACGGAATTCCGGAACGTCAACACCCATCAGCTGATAGTCGGGGAGATGCTGCTGAAACGGGACTTCCTGGTTGTACTTTGCGAAATCCCAGAAGATGGCGTCATCGATATGGAAAGCCTGGCCGGCGAACGGCAGGGTCATCAGGAACACAAAAGCCAGTAACGCTCCAAGACTTAAGGCCAGCACCAGTCGCGGCGTCCGTTCGCCGATTCCCGCCCCCAGAGGAATCATCCCGGCATCACGGCCTAGGAGGCCGCCCTGGAATGGCCCGGAAGCTCCAGGTATTGACGGATCACCTTGCCGGACATCAATGGATTGAAGAGTATGTTTGTGACGAAATAGCATTCGTGAGAACAATAGCATCTGGTCCTGTTGATCTTGGCTCGCACCTGGTCTGCCTGCTTCGAGAAGAACACCTTACGAAAATCGTAACCCGCTTCCCGGACATTTCCCATTTTGTCTGACAGGATCTCGCACGGGAAGATGTCGCCCACCTCGTTCATGACCGCGCCGATGCGGCCGGCATAGCACGGAAGTAGCCGCCGTCCCTGCCTGACGGTCTCATAGATGAGGCGCCGCTGCACCAGGTCCTGGGCCGTCTTCAGTCGCGCCAGGGTGAAATGGTACATCTTGGAGTTATCACCTTTCAAGTCCTCTTCGAGCCGCATTATAGCCCGGTGGTATTTTTCCAGATCGATCTCCTTATAGGCCTGATCCGCAGGATTTCCGCGCACCATCGAGATCGTGTGGGTCTCGCAGCCGGGCAGGGTGTTCACGAAGTCGATGATCTCGTCCATCCTGTCCTGGTTCTCGCGGCAGAAGACCGTGTTTATCCCAAGTTGCAGGTTATCGTAACGCTCGCCGAGCTTTCGCAGCCGTTCATAAGTCTCCATGGCCTTGTCGAAGTTGCCCGGCGTGTCGCGCAGACGGTCGTGCTCGTCGCCGATGCCGTCCAGTGAGATCTTGCAGACGACGGCGCTCTGGGGGGACCGGGAGAGGATCTCCTCGGTCCGGGGCACGATCAGGTCCGGCGCGAAGCCGTTCGTCGGCAAAGTGATGATCACTGGATGGTTGTTGCGGTAAAAGGCATCCACCAGGTCCGGCAGGTCCTTGCGCAGGAAGATCTCGCCGCCGGAGAAAAGCAGCCAGAGCAGGTTGCCCATCGAAGCCGAGATCTTCTCGACCTCGTCCACGGTAAGCTCGTCCTGCCCGGTCTTGCGGTCCTTCCAGTAGAAACAGAAGGGGCAGCGGGCGTTGCAGCGCGAGGTCACAAAAAAGGTGAACTGAAGCGGGTCGCGCTTATAAAAAACCGAGGGTATATATCTTAAGGCTGTATACATGCATCACACCTGTATCGAAAAGCTGGATCTCGGGAATCGGGAAGCTGCTGGAAAGGTCCGGACAGCCGGTCATGGTACAAGCGTACCATTTACTGGTAGCGCCGGGTAAGCTTCACTTCCCACAGGTATTTCATGATTCCCATAAATGAGCCATAGGCGACGATGTAAGGATAGACGAGCTGGTAATAGGCCATGGCCTTCAGCAGGAACATCCAGCCTTTTTCCTTCTGGATGAGACGCAGGAGGTTATAACTCATCGCGGTGTTGATCCCATACAGGAAGGCGGCTCCAACCAGCGGGTACCAGCTGCTGGTGGCGATCGCTATTACGACCAGGACGAGGTTGATCACCTGGGTTCCGACGTTCACCTTCAATTCATAAGAAGCTGCGCCGGAATCTTTAGTCACGTCACGGTTATGCAGGGAATACATGGTCCAGTACTTGCTCTTCTTGACTGCGTTTTTCACCGATTTCTTCAGGCTGAAACGGAACATGTGCTGCACCTGGATGTCGCGCGGCATTGAGAGCTGGTAACCGGCTTTGATCAGCCGGTGGGAAAGCTCGACGTCCTCAACGCTGGCCGCGTGCCCGATGAAATAATCTTCCTTGAAACCGCCGAACTCGTCATAGGTCTCTTTCCAGATAGCCATGCAATGCGTGGCGATATAATCCGGGTGCTCGATCTTGGTCTCTACATGGTGGATGTAGAGCGACTGGAAGATACTGAAAAAATCTTTGTCCCATGGCTCGCGGGTGTAAGCGCCGCCGACGCAGATGCTGTCGCCCTTTCTCAGCGCCTTGACGCTGCGCTCGATAGTGTCCGGCAACACGATGCAGTCGGCGTCGATGAAAAGGATTATTTCTCCGCGGGCCGCCGCGGCGCCGGCGTTGCGCGCTTTCGAGACTCCCCGGTTCTCCGGGAAGTCAATCAGCCGGAACGGATACTTTTTCGTCAGCTCTTTGAGTACCTGGAGGCTGTTATCAGTCGAACGGTCATTGATTATGATGACCTCGAAATTCCTGGATGTGGATTCATAGAGGGCTTCCAGAACAAGCCCGATTGTATCCGCGCCATTAAAGAGCGGGATGATGACAGAGACTTCGGGGTGGGCCGGCACTACTTCGATCTGGCCGCCTGATTCAGCGTTTGCGGCGGGCGGAGTGGTAAATCCAGCCTGATTGTCGGGTGCAGGTTCAGTCATGATTTCTATTTCTTTCCGCTCGCAGCTGTCTTCGCCTTCGCTGAAAGCTCTTTATTCACTGCCAGTGAGTCACGCTTGGCCCATAGCCAGAAAAAGCTCGTGGCCCCCTTTAACACAGTGCGGAAATCGTACCAGCTGCGTACTTCGATCAGCCGATGGAAAATAAAGCCGGGGCGCGAGTAGAAGCGGCGGAAAGCCAGGGTCCGCAACTCGTCGATCTGCTCGCGCGTCATCGTGTAGGGTACGAAAGCCCCTCCTTCGAAAGTGTAGTCGTCCGTGTTTCCGGACATGGTGCCGTACTCGTCAATATTTTCATAAAGCTCGGTGCCGGGGAAGGGCGTCATCGAATGGAAGTTTGCGTAATGCGGATCCAGCTCGATGGCGAAATCGATGGTCTGAAGCGCTTCCTCGTACGTCTCGCCGGGGATTCCGATGATGAAAGGCGTGTAGACCTTGAGCCCGGCTTTCTTGGCGGCCTTGACCGCGGCGCGGGTCTGGTCGAGGTTGATGCCCTTCTTCATGGTGTTGAGGTTTTTCTGCACGCCGCTCTCGGCTCCGTAGAGGATGGCCCAGCAGCCAGCCTTCTTCATCTCCTTGAGCAGTTCGAGGTCCACAGTGTTCACCCGCGACGATACGTAGAAGCTGAATTTTAGCTTCCGCTCCCTGATCTGCCGGAATATCTCCATTGCCCGCTCACGATCAGCGGTAAAGGTCTCGTCAAGAAAGCGGATCTCGCGGAAACCGTAGACGTTCACCAGCTCCTCGATCTCCTTCATCACGTTCTCTACGCTGCGGAACCTGACGCGGCGCTCGCCTTTCATCTGAAAACAGTAGATACAGCGGGCCTTGCAGCCACGCGAGGTCATGACGATGGCGATGGGCTTTTCCTTGTAGCTGCCCGGCGGTGACTCATACTTCTCAAAATCTCCCAGTAATTCGCGGCGGGGGATCGGGATGGAGTCGAGGTCTTCGAGCAGCGGCCGCGGCTCGTTCTTCACAATCGAGCCATCAGCAGCGCGGTAGGCCATTCCGGCGATGCCTTCGAGGGTTTCACCTTTTTCGAGTCTGGCGATCAGCTCGGGGACGATCTCCTCGCCCTCGCAGATCACGACGGAATCCATATAAGGGCAGAGTTCGAGGCATTTTTCCTCGATGGCTGATGGGAACGGTCCGGCGACGGTCACGTGTATTGACGGATCGACTGCCTTGATGTCCTCGGCGGTCTTCATGGCCTTGGTCCACATCGAGGCGTTGGCGGAGACGCCCACGAATCCGGGCTTGAACTCGCGCACCTTGTCGATGATTTCCTTGTGAGTCCAGAAGGCGCCGTCTACCAGCTGGACTTCGTGGCCTGCTTCCTGGATACAAGTCGCGATATAAAGAAGGCCGAGCGGATGCTGATAACTGATGGCTGATTTTGCCAGTTTGGAGGGATAGATATCGTCCGCTTTCCAGGACGGCAGGATGACCATTGACTTCACTTAGACTGCTCCTCTTTCAATTTTGGCGGCAGCACGAATCATGATAACTGTGTTCTCGAGCCGGAACAAACAGAGAGAAGAGCGCAAATAACACCATAGAAGACCAGTGGCCGAAGAGTATTCCCCGAGCTTCCCTCACCCCATACCTCCAAGTAAGTTTATCAGACAAATATAGCTATTTCCACAGCTTTTATCGTGATGAGCAGTAGCTGGAAAGCAGCTTTCGGAACCTTTTAGCGCGAATTTCTCGATTGTCGGCCCCCAGCTTTTCTGCTACTCTAAAAATCCTGATTTTAACCGCGGTAGCTCGAGGTTTCTCGCCTCCAGCCTGCTACCAGGCAAGACTCCGCGATTACCCTGAGGCTGGTCCGTTGTCTGAAACATCTGATGAGCAAAACGGAATATCTGTGGTGCCAGGCGGTTATTCTGGTGGTTCCGCTGTATCCGGTGGATATGGTGTCGCGATCGATGTGGGCACTTCGAGCATCTGGTCTCGCCTCGTGCGGCTTGATGACGACCAGATCGTGGATACGCTGGTGGTCGACAATCCTCAGCAACAGCATGGGGCTGATATAACCAGTCGCCTTGGCTCAGCAGCCGAAAACGCAGATATCAGGGCAGCTCTCCATTCCGAAGTCATCAGGACGATGAATATCTCCGTTGAGCGCCTGTGCACCGAGGCCGGAATCACGGTCGGAGAAGTGAGAGAGATCGTGGCCGTGGGCAATTCGGCCATGTTTGCATTCATGCTGGATATGGATCCGAAGCCATTATGTGGCACTCCTTACAATCTGAAGGGCGCTGAAGATTATTTCGGGCCCGCCGGAGTGCTGGGCATCGATCCTGCGGAAGCAAGGCTGTTCATTCCGAAACCGATATTCGGCTTCGTCGGCGCCGATGCGCTAGCTGACATCCTTCTGGTCAACATGGCAAACAGTACTGAGATCGAGCTGATCGTTGACGTGGGAACCAATTGTGAGATGGCGCTAGGTAACCGGGAGAAGATACTCGTGGCTTCGAGCCCGGCCGGGCCGGCCTATGAAGACACGCATATGTCTTTCGGCCTGTCCGCCACCGATGGCGCCATCTACAAGGCAAGGCTGGACGGCGAACGTTTTGAATATTCAGTTGTTGGCGGCGGCGAGCCCAAAGGAATCTGTGGTTCGGGTCTGATCGATATCATCGCTGAAATGCGGATAAAGGGCTGGATCGACGAGGGCGGCCGACTGCTGCGTGAAGGCCCCGTCGTGATCGCTGACGGTGAAGATCCCATTACCGTGAGTCAGCATGACATCCGTTCTTTCCAGCTGGTCAAAGCATCTGTGCACGCGGCTATCTCCGTCCTTCAGAAAAAGTTCGGAAGTGATGAGCTGGGCCGCATGCTGATCACAGGGACCTTTGGCAGCTACATCAATCTCAACAACGCCAGAGTGCTGAAGATGTTCCCCGATCTGCCGAACGAGCGTATCGAGGTTGTAGTAGACGCAGCCTGCCAGGGCGCTGTCCTGATGCTGGGCGAAGCACACCGGCGTTCGCTGGAGGGAGTCCACGCGAAGATCAGGCATGTGGCTCTCCCCCTCAACAAGGATTTCCAGGACGAGTTCATTCGCCTGATGGCTATCTAGGCCTTCATCAGCCTGTGCCGGACAGCGATTCTTGTTGGCGGATGCTGATAAAAACCGCTAATATGGAATCGATGTACAGATCTTCATATCGTCCCATAATACGGCTATTCAAGCTGCCGAAAATATACGGGTCTTAAGTGTCTGAGTCAGAATCCGGCGACAAGAATCCCAGGGAATCCTGGAACCCCGAAAAGAAAGATTTCCTCACCCCCCGTGTCAAGCATGACCGATGGGTGACGCCGCCACCGGAATGGTGGGGCGATGAATTCGGCGGCGGCCATAATACCGAAGCGCCGCAATCCGGCCAGGAAGAGCCTTCCGGTCAGGCGCCTGCCGCCAGCGGCGCCCTGCAGGCTGACTCAGCCCAGTACCAGCGCCGTGATCCCTTCCAGACACCGGGTGGGGCCGAGCTCGAGGCGCCTCCTCAGAAGCTCGCATTTCTTTCAATACGCAAGATCCTGCGCGATGTCGTCTTTCCGCTGCTTGTCGCCTTCATGGTTGCGATGTTCGCCCAGGCGACCGTGGCCAAACCGTACCAGATCCCTTCAGGGTCCATGTTGCCCACCATCCAGCTGCAGGATCGTATTCTTGCCAACCGGCTGGTCTACCGGCTGCATTCCGTCGAGCGCGGCGATGTCATAGTCTTCATGCCGCCGGCCTCGATCGATCCGGAGACCCCATATGTAAAACGGGTGATCGGGCTGCCGGGGGACAGGGTAGAGGTCAGCCACGGAAAGACTTATGTGAACGGCGAGGAGTTCGCGGTTCCGACCGCCAGCAGCCCCACTTACACCAGGGCTGCAGAAACAGTTCCCGACGGGATGCTCTTTGTCCTCGGCGATAACCGCAACGAGAGTTCAGACAGCCATATCTGGGGTTACGTGCCGATGGATAACGTCATCGGCCGGGCTGATATCGTCTACTGGCCACCCAAGAACCTGCACCTGCTGGGCAACTGAAGCCTCACCTGTCAGTGGCTGACGGCAGGAAAAAAACCGGTACCAGTACCAGCGCCGCTTCCGCTGGCAAAGCCGGGTCTGGCGGCAAAAGGACACGCCGCCTTCTGGGGATCCACATCCGCACCGCAAGTGGCCTGGTCACGGGGGCTCGTCATGCCCACGAGATCGGCTGCACGACCTTCCAGATAATGTCCGGCAACCCTTCTGCCTGGAACCCCGGTGAACTGGATAAGGAACAGGCAGCCGAATTCGCTGCTTACCTTGATGAGAATGCGATGCGCCCCGTATTCCTCCATGCCGGCTACCTGATCAACCTCTCCTGCCGCACCGGGCGAAACGCGCCTCTTTATGCCAAATCTGTGAAATTACTCAATAAGACGATAGAGAGAGCTGCCGCGCTCTCCTGCGAATATGTGGTCGTACATCTGGGAAGCCGCCGCGGGACCGGGGCTGATGAGGCGCTGGCGTCGCTGGTGGATGGCCTCGGCAGGCTGGATAGGGAAGATTCCGGTCCGGTGCTTCTCCTCGAGAACAGCGCCGGCGCCGGCGATACCGTCGGTTCTACTTTTGAGGAGCTTGCCCTGGTACTGGCCGCGGCGGAAAAGCGCGGAGTCAGGCTGCCGCTTGGTATCTGCCTCGACACAGCCCATATGTGGGGAGCGGGCTATGACATGACTTCAGGCGCCGCAGCCCGAAGGACGGTCGACGAGTTCGATCGTCTGGTCGGCGTTGAGCGGCTGCATCTGATCCATCTCAACGATTCGCCACTCGAACTCGGAGCCAGAAGGGACAAGCACGAGCATCTGGGTTGCGGACTGATCCCCCCGAAAGGCCTTGAAGCCATCGTCCGCCATCCGAGACTCCGGTCGGTGGCCATGATCATGGAGACGCCAGGCAGCACCGAACCCAGCGACCAGAAGCGAATGGACGATCTGCGGGTACTGGCGGGTATTTAGAAAATATGTATACGCCGGCCTCGGTTTACAGTTTTAAAAGGGGGGAACTGCCAATATTGGCAGTTCCCCCCACATTCACTATTACTTTTTCTAGTCCAGTACTGTTCCCAGCACCTCATTGAAGTAACCGTTCCAGGTAACACGCTGAGATGCCACGACGTTGCCGTCGGCGGATACCTCGACAGGGCCGTTCATCTTGCCGGGGAAGATAGGAGTCGCCTTGTCGTGCGCGGCGACGGTGCAGGTTTGCTTGCCAGGCTCGCAGTCCTGGACCACGCCGGCGATACTTATCTGATAGTGAACTTCTGTGTCGCCCGGGTTGGCCACCAGGACCCAGTTGGCCGAGCCGGCGGAAACCATGTCGTACCAGGTCCAATGGTAATCGGACGCCAGGGTGCTCTTGGGGTAGCCGGGCACCTCTTCAAAGGAGGAGCCGGCGACGATGCGCTGGGAAGCGATGACATTGCCGCCGGTGGCTATAACCTCCAACGGCCCGTCTATCTTGCCGTCGAAGGTATGCGTTACCTTGTCGTGGGCGGCGATGATGCAGCCTCCCACTGGGCAGGGTTGGATATCAGAACCGATTTTAGTCTGATAGGTGACGGGAGTGTCATTGGGGTTGGCGATCAACACCCAGTCGGTGTAGCCGGGACTAGCTTGGTCATACCAGGTCCAGAGGTAGTCGGCTGACAGCTCGCCGGCTGGGATGCCCGGGACCTCGTTAAAGGCGGCGCCGTAGTTAGATAGGACTCTCTGGGAGGCTATAACGTTTCGCTTGTCGGTAGGCCAGCTATGGCCCGCACCCGCAAGATAGGCCTTAACCTCCACCGGTCCACCCATCTTGCCGGGGAAGGTGGGTGTCCAGTTCTTGCCCGGGGCGATGTCGATCTCGGTAGAAACCGGGGTGACGTCTTCAACGTTGGTAAAGTTGATGACCGCGTGGACCCACTCTGTGTCTGATGGGTTGGCGATTAGCACCCAGTTAGTGAAGCCGGGGCTCTTCTGGTCGTACCAGGTCCAGTAGAAGTGGTCGGAGAGCTTCTCTGAGTCGGTGCCGAGCACCTCCTCGAAGGAGTTACCCATGAGGCTGCGCTGGCTGACGATAGCTCTGGTGCTTGGCTGCGATGTCACTTTAACCGAGCCGTCCATTAAGCCTGGCTGACTGAAAACAAGCGTGTCGCCGCCGCTTACTACCCCTGGTCCCAAACCAAAGGAGTCGGCCAGACTTTTGGTGTCTCCGCCTATTGAGAGATTAAAGCTTAAATTACTTCCGCCTGCTGGATTGGCCATTAGAATCCAGTTTTGCATCGTTTTAGAGTCATACCAGGGCCAGTAGAAGTCGCGATCTCGTAACCAAAATGGATTTACTCTCATCTCAGCCAAGGATAGCCACGCGGTTGCACCCACATGGAGACGATGAAAGTACAGCCATGGATTTCCATCGTACAGGTTGAATCCTGTAGTCAGTCCATCCCGATCTGCCGCAAACATTCCACCTGATTCAAGCTGAGAAGATTGCAAAGACGCGATTAATGAACTGAATTGTTCATATTGGCCTAGAAAACCATAGGTTGCGGCCACTTGTGAGGTGCCTTCATACCAGACACCATCACGATCCTGATTGAAATCAAAACCGCTGTCCACCGCATGATGCATTTCTGCATAGTCAAGTGCACCTGAGAAAATATCATCCTTTAATGACAATATGGCCCACACCTGTATATCAACGGGAATTACATCCTTATTGATTGTGACACCGTCTGTTGCAGTTCCAGTCCAGAATTTATGCTCAACCGGATCCCACATCGCCTGTACGAAGTTTCTTGCATGTTCAGCCCTCTCCCTCCAGACATCATCTCCTGTAATTAGAAAAAGACGCTGATATGCGGCATATAAGTCAATGTTGTGTTCGGTTGCCTTGTATGTGAGAGCCGTCTGACTGTTTTCCCATCCCTTAAAACCCGCTCGATACCCGCCGGGATTTTGCTCACCGCCTGTGTCGCGGCAACAAGCTTCCACCCAATTACCCATTTGCTCGACAGCGGAAAGGTATTGCTCTCCGCCTTCAAGTTCATAGTAAGCCAGCAGTGCCAGCATGGTCCAAGCCATGTTTCCGGTATCTGTACTTACCTGATACATGTCTTCGCTCCACCCATACTGAGAATCAAACCACCCAGGCATGCGCACAGTACCGCTCTGACCGTTCGGCGACCAGCCCGGAGGCAGAACAAGATCGCCCCCCTGATACGCGTTTCGTATCCGTCCATCATGAAAATACCGGTCATGAGACTGCGCATAAACCAACGCGTCGGCCAAATATCTAGCCCTCTCTTTATCACCTGATGCCAAAAAGGACAGCAAGGCCAGGTCGTTATCGTATGTGAAAGCAACATTCCGCATGACGACATCGAAATCATTTGCAGAATCGATGGTTTGATAGCTGACGAGGAAGCGCGGTTCATTCAGTCTTGGTTTGTCGTATTGAATATCGTCCAGGAAAAAGGTGATATCCCGGCCAGTCTGCTCAGCGTTGGTTACCCATCCAAACCCGCCTAAAACAGAACCAAGATTCTTTCCATTTAGATTGATCGTATATTTTGTCCACTGGGAAGAAAGAGTTACAAAGCCTGTTGAAGCTTTGCGCGATGAATCGGGGAAAGGCGCTATTTGAACTCCTGTGCCGTTTAAATAGCCAATGCCAAAGGCAAAGAATTCTATTTTTTCACCCCCTTGCGCTCCCTTTGCCCAAAAGCTCAGCTGAGTGGCGCCGCTTAAGTCAATTCCTGCGTTTGGAAACGTGCCCCAATTCTCTTGGGGCGAAGTTTGACTTCCCTGCAAAGTGCCATTCATAAAATACCAGCCGCCCCAATTGTTACCCTTTGATATAAAAGTAGTTTTGATACAGTCAATACCGGAATGAGGATTGTCTTTCCAGTTCTCGATCATGGCCGGAAGTGCATCCGCGTCCCCGCTGCTGCTCATTTTCCCTCTTGCGGCAAAGTGATTACCGGCAGCATGTGAATCCGTGTAGACATCAAAAGCATCATGAAATTGATCCATGACATCGGCAAGGTATTTACTGGTCCGGTTTGCGCCAAGGTTCGACGAACCCGCTGAGCCTGAGGATAGCTGTACGTTCAGGAGAAGCATTAAACCGAGTATCAGCCAGGAAACCACGAGACCGGGAAGGATGGTGCGAGGTAATTTCTGTGATAAGTGCATCTAGCCTCCAAAAGTCGTCCTCGGACTTATTGTATTCAGCTGATGACTTACTTGAGGTTTAAAGGAAGGTAAGGGTAAACCTAATATGTGAAAATGTCAACCAAAACGCGATTGCGGCATATTGCATTTCAACTGAGGTGTCCTCAATATCGGGTTCTAACTTAGGTGACGTCAATAAGTATCAAGCCGTCACCTCTTTATCAAATGGAAACATCTCAGGAACCGAGAAAAAGATTTTGCTGAGCTACAGCCAGTCCGAGCTTAACGGCAGGCTGTGCAGCTTCGCTATATGGGCGTCGTAGCCGCGTTTATTCCTGATATAGAGCGCCGACACCAGGGCGTTGGCCAGGCTGAACGCACCCACGAGCGAAGGCGCGAACGAGGCTGTGTCCAGCTGGCAGTAGAGGTTGCGGTCGGCGAGCTTTGACACCTCTGACAGAGTGTTCTCGCTGATACCTACAGATACTGCCCCTCGTTCACGAGCCGCCTTTATCAGCCTTATCAGGAACTGGTGAGCTGTCCGGAACCCGATGGCGATCAGCACCGAATCCTCGTCCAGGCCGGCCAGGCCGGCGACCTGCTCCTCTGAATTCCCGGTGACCGCGGTCACCGGAAGCCCCATGATTGTCAGGTAATAGCGAAGATACCCGGCAACCATGGCCGCCTCGAACATCCCCGCGACGTAGATCGTATCTGCTTTTTCCAGAAGCTCGATCGTCTGCAGGAAGTCGTCCGCCTGGTTCTTCTTCATGGTCTCCTCGAGGATGCCCACATCTACACGGACTGCGCGCCCCGAGAAATCGTCGTCCACGGGGAAAGCCATCTGGCTCTCCGCGCTTCCACCCGGCGCCGCAGCCATCAGGCGATGCTCTTCCCAGGCAGCCCTCATCATCTCGGGAAAACCGGAGAATCCCAGGAACTGGGCGAAGCGTACAACCGTTGAGCTGGTTGTGGCGGTGTGGCGTGCGAGATCCTGGGCAGTGAGCACCGGGGCTTCAGAGAGGTGGTCGATCAGGTAGCGGGCGATGGCCTTTCGCGCCTTTGAATAACTATCGAAGTCATCCTGAAGGGAACGCAGCAGACTGCCATTCGTCGCTCGGTTGTTTCGCCGCGCCTCCATGGTTAGGCAAGGTTACAACAGCGGGAAATGAGTTGCAATTAGACGGAAATGCAACCGGCCGCCTTTGCAGGCGGCCGGGCTTCAGTCAAATATGTCGTTGTCGCGGAAAGCCTGCCGGATCACAGACGGGCTTAGCCCATCCCTACATCCTGCTCCTTCTGGAGCTTCTTGCCTTCGGTCTGCAGCGAAGGCGCCACCATGACTTCGGCCTTCTGGAAAGCCTGGATGTTCTCATAACCGCAGGTCGCCATTGAAGTCTTCAGGGCGCCGAAGAGGTTCAGGGTACCGTCGTTCTCCCTGGCGGGGCCCACGAGGATCTCCTCGAGGCTCGCGACCTGGTTTGTCTTCACCCTGGTGCCGCGCGGCAGCTGCGGATGGAAGGTCGCCATTCCCCAGTGATAGCCGCGTCCGGGCGCTTCGTGAGCCCGCGAGAGGGGTGAGCCGATCATGACAGCGTCGGCGCCACAGGCGACTGCCTTGCAGATGTCGCCGCCGGTGCGCATGCCGCCGTCGGCGATGACCTGCACATAGTCGCCGGTATCCAGAAGATGTTGTATCCGCGCAGCGGCCGCGTCGGCGATGGCGGTAGCCTGGGGAACGCCGATGCCGAGAACGCCGCGGGTCGTGCAGGCGGCGCCGGGTCCGACGCCCACAAGAACGCCGAAGGCGCCGGTGCGCATCAGGTGCAAAGCTGTGGTATATGAGGCGCAGCCGCCGACGATGACGGGTATCGGGATCTCGGCTATGAACTTCTTCAGGTTCAGCGGCTCGACGATGGAGCTCACATGCTCGGCGCTTACAACGGTTCCCTGGATGATCAGGACATCGAGACCGGCATCGATCACGGTCTTGTAATACTGGGTGACTTTCTGCGGGGTCAATGAAGCCGCCGCGAGTACGCCCTGGGCCTTGATCTCCTTGATCCGCTGGGCGATCAGCTCTTCCTTGACCGGCTCCTGGTAGATCTCCTGAAGCCCGGCGGTAGCTTCCTGCGCCGGCAGCTTGGCGATCTTCTCGAGTTGCTCGTCGGCGTTCTCAAACCGGGTCTGGATCCCTTCGAGGTTGAGGACGGCGAGGCCGCCGATCTTGCCCATGGCGCCAGCGAATTTCGTGTCAACGACGCCATCCATGGCCGAGGCCAGGCAGGGGAGTTCCAGTTTGTGGTTACCGATGGACCAGGTTATATCGACGTCCTCGACGTCGCGGGTCCGCCGGCTGGGTACGATCGCGATGTCGTCCAGCCCATAAGCTCTTCTGCCTTTTTTTCCTCGTCCGATCTCGACTTCCATAAACCCTCCGGGGGAGCTGAAATTTACTGGAAAACACGCGCCTGCAGCTAATTCCTGAGCTTCAGGTTACGGGGATGCTACACCCTGCAATTATTCTTTTCAACCCGGGCGCCGCCCGCACATGCCGGCTAAAGCATGCTCGCTGCCATCCTCCGGTTTCTGAGTTCTGCGAGGACGCGGCCGACCTCCGTGACGCCTGAATTTGTAAGCCCTCCGGCAGTTGGATAAGATGTTTGCACGCAATTTACGGAGGTTTTTACGAATATGAGCGAGATGAAGATAGGAACAATGACCGTCAAGGCGGGGCTGGCCGAGATGCTCAAGGGCGGCGTGATCATGGATGTCACCGACGGCGAGCAGGCAAAGATCGCCGAAGAGGCTGGAGCCTGCGCTGTGATGGCGCTGGAGCGGGTGCCATCGGATATCCGCGCCGACGGCGGCGTTGCCCGCATGTCGGATCCGGAGAAGATCAGGGAGATACAGGGTGTCGTGTCCATACCGGTCATGGCCAAGGCCCGCATCGGCCATTTCGTCGAGGCCCAGATCCTGCAGTCGCTCGAAGTCGACTACATAGACGAGAGCGAAGTACTTACGCCGGCCGACGAGGCCAACCACATCAACAAGCAAAAGTTTACCGTGCCGTTCGTCTGTGGCGCTGTGAACCTGGGCGAGGCGCTCAGGCGCATCTCTGAGGGCGCGGCAATGATCCGCACCAAGGGAGAAGCGGGCACCGGCAACGTCGTCGAGGCTGTGCGTCATATGCGAACTATCACCGGCGAGATCAAAAAGCTGACCAGCATGGACGAGGACGAGCTGTTCAAGGCTGCCAAGGAACTGCGTTCGCCATACGAGCTGGTCAAGTGGGTGGCAGAGAACGGCAAACTGCCTGTGGTCAACTTCTCCGCCGGCGGCCTGGCGACACCCGCCGACGCCGCCCTGATGATGCAGCTGGGCGCCGAGGGCGTATTTGTAGGTTCAGGCATCTTCAAGAGCGAGGACCCTGCCGGCCGCGGCAAGGCTATCGTCGAGGCGACCACTCACTATAACGACCCCGAGGTGCTGGCCCGCGTCTCCACCGGCCTTAAGAAAGCCATGATCGGCATGGAGATAAGGGATATCGGCGAAGAAAACCTGCTGCAGAACCGCGGCTGGTAACCCTCCACCAGGGGGACACCAGGGGGACACATTACTTAATTGCCAGATAAGGTGACACATTACCTGTCATGGGCGGCCTGTCGGCCGCCCTGCCTGTTAGAGATATCATAAGACCGATGAACGACCTTCCTGAAAATATGACGATCGGCATCCTCGCCCTGCAGGGCGCATTCCGCGAACACGCCGTCGCTGTCGAACGCTGCGGCGCCACTTCCCGCAAGGTCCGCCGCCGCCGCGAGCTCGCCGGCATCGACGCCCTGATCATCCCCGGCGGCGAGAGCACTACGATCGGCAAACTGATGGTCAGCTACCACATGCTGGAAGAGATCAAGGATCTCGGAGCCGCAGGACTGCCCATATTCGGCACCTGCGCCGGCCTGGTGATGCTGGCCCGCGAAGTGGTGGATGGCGATCAGCCCCTGCTGGGCCTCATGGATATCACGGTCCGCCGCAACGCCTTCGGCCGCCAGGTCAGCAGTTTCGAGGCAGAGGTTGATATGCCGGTCCTGGCCGGCGCGGAAACCGGGCTGGAAGGAGAGGATTCGATCACTACGCCCTTCCATGGGATCTTCATCCGCGCCCCCTGGATTGAAGCCGTGGGGTCCGGTGTTGAGAGACTGGCCACCCACGATGGCCACATCATCGCCGCCCGTGAAAAAAAGATGCTCGTGACCGCCTTCCATCCCGAACTAACCGGTGACCTCAGGCTTCACGGATTATTCCTGCGGATGGTTGGCGGATGAGCTGAACTTTCATCGCAACAGGTTACGTGCCGTCTGACGATGGATTATCAGGGGGATTTTTCAGGAAGGTGAAGGATGCGCATCGGATCTCTACACAGTGCCGCCGCGGTTCTGATTTCCCTGTTTGTGATTTGCGTGCTGCTGCCGACTACCGCGCTGACCGCGGGAAACACCTGGTACGTTTCCACTTCAGGCGACGACCTTGCCGCCGGAACCGTCGATTCCCCCTGGCGTACCATCCAGCACGCAGTCGCATCCGCCGGTCCTGGCGATACGGTAACGGTCCGCGGCGGCGCCTATCATGAAGCGGTTATCATCGGAAGTGGCGGTCTGCCAGGACAACCGCTGACCATAACCGCCTTTCCCGGTGAGACGCCGGTCCTCGATGGCGACGGCGTCGAATGGGCCGGATTCCAGTTCTCGCCGGGCGTCGGCCAGGTGAATATCAGCGGCTTCCACATACAGGATTATCGCGGTGTCGGCGTGGATGTCAGCGGCGGCAACTCCGGCATCTCCATGTCGAACCTGGACATCAGGGCCTCCGAAGTCGGAATGCGGATCACCTGGGGTTATTCGGGCGAGGAGCCGATGTTCGGGCCCGCCGACCATATTTCCCTCAGCGAAAGCGTCCTCCATGATAATCAGTACGCCGGTATCGACTGCACTCCAGGCCCCTGCGATGACATCAGCTTCAGCGGAGTAGACATCCTCGACAACGGCGTGGGGGAACAGAGTTTTGGCGCCGACGGCCTCGCGGTAGAGAAAGGTTCGCGACTCACCATCGACAGGGTGCGAGTTGTCAACAACGGTGGCGATGGCATCGACCTGAACTCCCGGGATGGCGGACCGGTCGAGGGCATAGTCGTCAGCCGCTCCGTCGCCGGGAACAACCGCCGCAACGGCATGAAGCTCTGGGCAGGCGGGCGAATCGAGAACAGCCTCATATATGGCTCGGGAATCGATCCACTGCCGCTTGCGGCTTTTAGCGGCGTCACTGTCGAGCTGGTCAACAACACCGTCGCCATGAATATGTGGGACGCTTCATTTTCCGCCCGCGATTATGCCATGACTGTCGGTTATGAAGAAGGCGCCGCTCTTACCGGCATCGACCTGACGATGGTGAACAACATCTTCGCCTTCAACACCGGACCTGAAGTGGGAAGCCCCACCGGCATCTACCTGGGCCCGGGAGTGAACATCACCGCTGAAAGCAACAACCTGTTCTTCAGCCGTGACGATTGTGAGATACAGGCAGATCTCACTAGCCAGGGATGCTTCACCCAGGCTGATATCACCGGCGGTGACTGGACGGCTGAGACGGGCACGGGCACGGGAGACCTGTCGGCGGATCCTGGATTCACAGACGCGGCCGCGTTCGATCTGCATATCTCCCGTGACAGCCCGGCTGTTGATACAGCCACCGCCACAGGCGCTCCCATAATTGACATGGACGGACATCTGAGGCCCCGTGGCGCCGGTTTCGATATCGGCGCCTATGAAGCCGGCGCTTCAGAGCCTCCGTCGCTGGATCTCTCGCTATCCGGCGCGCACTGGGACAGCTATGCGGACTATCTTGCGAGGACCCTGAGCGTGGACTTCACTCTGGACAATACAGGAGCAGGAGACGCGCTGGCGTTGAATGTGACCGGCGGGACCAGTACCGCCGGGACAGGATTACAGACCCCGTTGCCATTATCACTCGGCGATCTGCCTTCTGGCGGAGAGCTGCACTTCACTCTGCGTTTCTGGATTCCCAGCGGCCTCAGCCGGTTCTCGGCAGCCCCAAGATTCACGGGGACCGATGGCGATGGGGATTCTTTCAACTGGCCCTAGGGGCTGTTTCCCACCCAAAAAAATAACCCAAAAACAAGAGTCCCTCGGTCTGATTTATTGTAAAAAAATGAGGGTACGCTAAAAGGGTATATTTCGGCGGGTGGGGATTTTTCTTTAGCCCTAAGAATCTTGGCACATAAAAACCTTTTTAGACCGGAGGGAACGAACGATGAGCAAGCATGGCTACCCCAGCAAGCTTCTGGCGACTACGGCAATCCTGGTTATCTGTATCATCGGCCTCATCGCTATCCTGGCGGGAACAGCGGCATCGCAGGACAGTCCGTCCGCCCAGACCATCTCGACTACACCGACCGCCCAGACCACGACAGCAGCACAATCAGCCCAGACGGCACAGGCTGCCCAGGCGCATCCGGCTATGGCGATGCCCGTCGGCACAGGCGCGGGTACAACCCCTGACCCTCATGCTCGGCACAAGGTCACTCAGGCTGACCGTGAGGCCGCCGCCGACCGCGCTAAAGTGATGGGCGCCGGCGCCAATCCCGTAAGTAATCTTTCCAGTCCTGATGCGATAACTGCCGCTCTCGACCCCCGCGGCGTGCCCGATTATTTTGGAACCACTCCGAATTACGCACTCAGCCCCCTGCCGGAGACCCAGGGCCTGGGTCCGGCGCGCAACTATTACAGCGCCTGGTATGACGCCATGTACATGCAGAACTGGGTACTGATGGCCAATCCGACCGGCGCGACGCTTCACCTCAACTTCGGACTTTCCATCGCCGGCAACGCCAAGACGCTGCCGGATACTTTTGGCCAGGGCGCCGGCGTCGTGCCAGGCGCCAAGACCCTGACCTACTCGGAGCCCGGTCTCATGGGCGGTCCGGTGAAAGCTACTTCCCTTACCGGCGGCCAGGCGATCGTCAGCCAGCGCAGCCTGCGGGGAGATTCCATCGAAGAAGTCCTGACCTCTGAGACGAACAAGCTGTCCGACCACTTTTACTGGCCCTGGTACGACGAAGTGACTCCCGGTTTTGAGAACTGGCTTATTGTTGACAACCCATCGGCGACGGAGACGGTGCATGTCGTCATCGCCTACCTCGATTCCGCTACAGCGATGCCGGTCACCATGGGCGAGAGCGACATCGCCCCGGGCGCTACCTGGACTCCCCATTTCCCCGGCCAGATGGTTGGACCGATCGAACTCAAGGCATACCTGTCCACGGGGACCTGGGCCACCGATCCCCGGCCGGTCGTAGCTTCGCAGAGGGTGCTGTCCTATTACGGCAACGCTTTTAACGAGTTCCCGGGTATCCCGGCTAACGAGCTGACGACTGATTACCTATGGACCTGGTATGACATGCAGAGTCCCGGCTTTCAGAACTGGGTGCTGATTGCCAATCCCGACCTGGTCAACGCCGTCGATTACGAGATCAAGATCGCCGGTGACTCGGTTGAGACCGGCACTCTTCCCGCCGGCGGCATCGTCACACCGATCTTCAATGGGATAAAGGACGGGCCGGTGGAAGTCATCTCCACGGGTACCGGCGGTGGCGACGGCAAGGTCATCGCCACCCAGCGCATTGTCGCCGGACCCTCGTTCGGTGAGGTCGTCGGCTATCCCAGATCTGCCCTTTCCGGCGACTACCAGTGGACCTGGTACGACATGTTGAGCGAAGGCAGCGTCAACTGGGTGATGATTTCCAATCCCGGAGCTTCCGACGTCACTTACACCATCAAGATCGCTGGAACTACAGTAGATAGTGGCACCATAACCGCTGGTGGTTATGTCATACCGGCGTTCCCGGGCGGGCTAGGCGGACCGGTGCAGGTTACCACCTCAAGCCCGGTAGTCGCTTCCCAGCGCGTCCTCTGGAACGGCTACTTCAACGAGGTCCTGGGAGTCGGCGGCATCAGCCCTGCGATCGTGGTCCCTGATACCGGCATCAGGAAATTCGAAGACAGGCTTCCGGGGCTTACAGAGCAGAACGAGAACAATCTCGGCCAGTACATCCCGGTCGCGATCCCGGATACAGAGACTTACCCCGGCGCTGACTACTACGAGATCTCACTGGTGAGGTACACGGAGCAGATGCATTCCGATCTGCCCGTGACCCAGCTGCAGGGGTATGTTCAGACCAACACAAATGATCCGTCGGTCAGCGCGCCTCACTACCTCGGACCGATGATCATAGCCCAGAAGGACAGGCCGGTGCGCATCAAGTTCACCAACGAGCTGCCCACGGGCTCAGGCGGAGATCTATTCCTGCCCGTAGACGAGAGTGTCATGGGCGCCGGCTCCTACAATATCGACGACCCTGACAACCCGGGACAGTTCCTGACGGGCGTCTTCACCCAGAACCGGGCGATCATGCACCTCCACGGAGGCGCCACGCCATGGATCAGCGACGGGACCCCGCATCAGTGGATAACCCCGGAGGGTGAATCCACGAATTACCCCGTGGGCATGAGCATGGAGAACGTGCCCGACATGTGGTTCGATCCGACCACTCACGAGCCGGTTCCTGAAGGCACGCCTGGCGCGACCATCGATCCCGGCCCCGGTTCGCAGACGCTCTACTATACGAACGAACAGAGTTCGAGGCTGATGTGGTACCACGATCATGCCTACGGCCTGACCAGGGTCAACGTCTATTCCGGAGAGGCTGCTGGTTATCTCCTGGAAGACGACGTCGAGCAGCAGCTGGTCTCCGACGATATAATCCCGGCCGATCAGATCCCGTTGATCATCCAGGACAAGACCTATGTTCCGGACGATGAACAGCTGGAAGCCCAGGATCCGACCTGGGACAAGCCCAACTGGGGCGGGGAAGGGAACTTATGGTTCCCGCACGTCTACATGCCGGCTCAGAATCCGGCTGATCCCGGCGGCATGAACGCCATGGGCCGCTGGCATTATGGGCCCTGGTTCTTCCCGCCGACCATCGGCATCGACAATCCGCCGATACCGAACCCGCTGTTCGACTGCGGTACGGGCGGTGAATGCACCCGGCCCTGGGAGCCGGCGACGATGCCGGCCACGCCCAATCCGTCGATAGCGGCAGAGGCCTTCATGGATACTCCGGTGGTCAACGGCACGCCATATCCGACGGTGAACGTGGATCCAAAGGCATACCGGTTCCGCATCCTGAACGCATCGAACGACCGTTTCTGGAACCTGCAGCTGTACAAGGCCGATACCGTCGCCCTCACGGGTGACGGTAGGCACGACACTGAAGTGAAGATGGTCCCGGCGGTAACGACTCCCGGATTCCCCGAGGGCTGGCCGGTCGACGACCGGGAAGGCGGAGTTCCGGATCCGGCGATGGCCGGGCCGGACTTCATCCAGATAGGCAACGAGGGCGGATTCCTGCCGGCTCCAGTGGTGGTCCCCAACCAGCCTGTTGACTGGAACCTGGATCCGACGACGTTCAACTTCGGCAACGTGAGCAGCCATGCCCTGCTTCTGGGCACAGCCGAGCGTGCCGACGTGATCATCGATTTCTCCCAGTATGCCGGAGAGACGCTGATTCTCTATAACGACGCGCCCGCGGCTTTCCCGGCGCGCGACCCGAGGTATGACTACTACACCGGAGCCCCGGATCTGACGGATACCGGCGGCTCGCCGACGCCGCTTTCCGGATATGGCCCGAACACGCGTACGGTGATGCAGATCAAGGTTGCCGACGAAACCCCGGCGCCTGCTTTCGATATCGCGGCCCTGAACGCCGCCTTCGCCTCATATGGGGCGACGCCGGGCGCTTACGCGGCTTCGCAGGATCCGGTCCTGGTGCCGCAGGCAGAGTACAATTCGGCCTACAACGCGAATTACCCGACGACCAACTACGCGCGCATCTTCGACTCGCAGATGACCTTCCTGCCGCAGGGCTCGGTCACACCGTTGACGATACCGTTCGAGAAGAAGGCGATCCAGGACGAGCAGGGCGAGGCGTTCGACAGTTACGGCCGCATGAGCGCCAACATGGGCCTGCAGCTGCCGTTCACCCCCGGAGGTACCGATTTCGTCCTCCAGGGCTATATAGACGGGACGACGGAAGGCGTGCAGACCTCGGCGACGCCGATGGCGCCAGCCGCCGGTGACGGCACCCAGATCTGGAAGATCACCCAGAACGGCGTCGATACCCATACGATCCATTTCCATCTGTTCAACGTGCAGCTGATAAACAGGGTCGCCTGGGATGGATCTGTCAGCATGCCGGACGCCAACGAGCTGGGCTGGAAGGAGACCGTCAGGGTGAATCCGCTCGAAGACACGATCGTGGCCCTGAGGCCGGTGGCGCCGACGCTGCCGTTCGAAGTGCCCGGCAGCAGCCGCCCCATGGATGTGACCCAGCCGATCGGCTCCGCCAGCGGCTTCAGGCAGATCGATCCGTACTCCGGCATGCCGATGACGGTGACCAACCAGGTAGTGAATTATGGATGGGAATACGTCTGGCACTGCCACCTGCTGGGCCATGAGGAGAACGACATGATGCGCCCCATCAGGATCTCGGTGAATCAGCCGGCGGCGCCCAGCGGGCTGACGGCGAACGAGGCGGTGCCCGGAACTGTGACCCTCGACTGGGTCAATAACGCCACGGTGCCGGCGGTAACGACATTCGTCATCGAGAGGTCGACCAGTTCCGACTTCAGGCAGAACCGGGCCACCTTCTCGGTGGCGGCGCCGACGGTTACGTATAACGATGTAGTCGGCCCCGAAGCCGCGACCTACTATTACCGGGTGAGAGCGGAGAATGCTACCGGTTTCTCCGGCTGGTCGAATACGGCGATAGTCGTGACCTGAAACCAGGGGGACACATAACTTATCTCCTATGCGGGCGGCCCTCCGGGCCGCCCGCTCTATTTGTGCTTGAGATTTGCGAGTAAAGCGCATGTCGCCTGAACCGGCAACTTCCGTCTGAACCATAGAGTGATTCTCGATGTTACTCTGGCCAGACTTTACCAGGTTGAAACAAAGGTACTCATGCAGGCGGTGAGGCGCAATATCGAACGCTTCCCGGATGATTTCATGTTTCAACTGACCAAGGTCGAAGCAGAGGCATCAAGGTCACAATCTGTGACCTTGAAAAGAGGACAAAACATAAAATATTTGCCTCATGCGTTTACTGAGCAGGGAGTTGCTATGCTATCGAGCGTATTACGCAGCAGGCGCGCAATCCAGGTCAATATAGAAATTATGCGTACATTCGTTCTGATGAAAAAATGCTTTCTTCTTATGAGGAACTTGCGCGAAAGGTCGATGCCCTCGAAAAGAAATATGACGTACAGTTCAGCGCTATCTTCGATGCCATCCGTCAGCTGATGACAACGCCTGATCCGAAGAAAAATCAGATCGGGTTCCACTGGGATGAAAAACCAGGAGGGGCGAAGAAGAAGTCGCCTGCAAAGAAGAAGCAGCCGGCGCGGAAGAAGAGACCTTCAAAGAAAGCTAAAGCCTGATTAATATTAAGCGGTCCGCCCGCTCCCGGTGATATAATCGCCGCATGTCAACCGGCGACACCACGATAGAGACTGCCCGCGCGAAAATAGCCGAACTGGTCGAGCGATTCCGCGCCAACGAAGCGGCCTACAAGAACCCTGCCTACAACGAAACCATGACTCGCCGAGAATTCATCGATCCGTTCTTCAAAGCGCTCGGCTGGGATGTGGACAATGAACGCGGCTATGCTCCCGCCTACAAGGATGTAATCCACGAGGACGCCATCAAGGTGGGCGGCATGACCAAAGCGCCCGACTACTGCTTCCGCATCGGCGGCCAGCGCAAATTTTTCGTCGAGGCAAAGAAGCCGTCAGTGGACATGAAGAACGACCCCGAACCTTACTATCAGCTTCGCCGCTACGCCTATAGCGCCAAGCTCCCGCTTTCTATCGTCACCGATTTTCAGGAACTAGCCATCGTCGATTGCCGCGCCAAGCCTTCGCCGAAAGAAAAAGCAAGCACCGGCCGCATCCGCTACTGGCATTACGAGGAATATCCTGACCATATCGAGGAGCTGCTAGAAACGTTCTCTCCCGAGGGAATCAAAAAAGGTGGCCTCGACAAGATGGCGATCACGGCAAAATCGAAGCGCGGCACCGGCGAGGTCGACAAGGAATTCCTCAGGGAGATAGAAACATGGCGTGAACTGCTGGCGCGAAACATCGCCATACGCAACCCCGGCCTTAGCCAGCGGGAACTAAACGAGGCGGTCCAGGTCACCATCGACCGCATCATCTTCCTGCGTATCTGTGAGGACAGGGGAATCGAGGAATACGGCCAGCTCCAGGCTATGCAGAACGGCGCCAACATCTATGCCCGCCTCTGCGAACTTTTCCAGAAAGCGGACGAGCGATATAACTCGGGCCTGTTCCATTTCAGGGAGGAGCGCGGCAACCCCAGCCATCCGGACGAGTTGACCCTCGGACTGGCCATCGACGACAAGACGCTGAAGCAGATAGTCAAAGGACTCTATTACCCGGATAGTCCCTACGAGTTCTCAGTGCTGCCCATCGACATTCTCGGGCAGGTCTACGAACAGTTCCTGGGAAAGGTCATCCGTCTTACGGCCGGTCACCAGGCCAAAATCGAGGACAAACCCGAGGTCAAGAAAGCCGGCGGTGTCTATTACACGCCTACCTATATCGTTGATTACATCGTCAGGAACACAGTTGGGAAGCTGCTGGAAGGCTCGACGCCGACCAAGGCTGCCAAACTGCGAATCCTCGACCCGGCCTGCGGCTCCGGCTCATTTCTGATCGGGGCCTACGAATATCTGCTGGACTGGCACCGAGACTGGTATTCGGAAAATGACGCCGAGAAGTGGGCCAAAGGCAAGGAGCCCCGCCTGTTCGAGGGCAAGAATGGCTGGCAGCTGACAACCGCCGAGAAGAAGCGCATCCTGCTTAACAATATATATGGCGTGGATATCGATCCCCAGGCGGTCGAAGTCAGCAAGCTGTCGCTGCTGCTGAAAGTGCTGGAGGAAGAATCACAGGAGACCATGAATGCCCAGCTCAAGTTCTTCCACGAGCGCGCGCTGCCGGATCTGGGGAACAACATCAAGTGCGGTAATTCGCTGATCGGAACGGATTTCTTCGAAGGTCAGCAGTTGGGGTTGCTGGATGAGGAAGAGGCGCTTCGGATAAACGCGTTTGATTGGGATGGTCCGGACGGATTTCCCGAGATCATGAAATCTGGGGGATTCGATGCGGTGATCGGGAATCCGCCGTATGGCTTGGTGACTGATGATTTATTAAAGAACTATTTTGAGAATCAATTTATAGCAACCGAAGGCCGCGTTGACAACTATGAATTGTTCATTGAGCAAGGCATAGGTTTATGTAAAGAGGGCTTGCCTTTGGGGTTAATTGTTCCTAGCCCTCTTCTCAGTAATCTTTACGCACGAAAACTACGACAGTTTATTCTCAAGAATAGCTCTATTAAAGAAATAACCAACTTTGGCATGGATGTATTTACTGATCCGACTATTCATACGTGCATAATCATATTGGCTCGTGGTGTAAAGCTGGATCATCGAATAAAAGTCAGGAAACAAGTAATCGCAGAGCAACAACTCAGGGAAGATTTTGATTATGATGTATTGCAATCCGGATTTGTTAACACGGAAAATGCCACGTTTGATATTTTTATCGATCCCAGTTCATCGCAACTTATGAAGAAATTATTTCATCTTTCCCGACCGCTAGGTGACATTTGCTATATAAGACAATGCATAAAGACAGGAAACGATAAGCTTTATGTCACAAAATCTGTCTCGCGACCAAGTGCTTCTTGGAAACCGACTCTGCGGGGAAAATCAATTTCGCGGTATGCGACTTTGGATGCATGCCTGTGGCTAAATTATGGTCCATGGCTCGCACGCAATTGGAAAAATGTGTCTTTTTATGAAACGCCAAAAATAGCAATTCGCGAAACCGGAAATAGAATTACCGCTACCGTTGATTTTGAGGAACGATATTTCTTAAGTTCGCTCTATAGCATTTATCCAAAAAAGGACGAAGATCACAGCTCACTGCTTTTTATCCTAGGCTTGCTCAATTCTTCGCTGGCTACATTTTTTGTTAAGAAGGTCGCTTTCGATCTTACAAAGGGCGCTTTCACAAAAACTCGTACGAATCAATTAGGGCGCTTGCCTATTCATCGCATTGATTTCTCCAACTCCACCGATAAATCCCGCCACGACCAGATGGTTGAACTCGTCGAGCGAATGCTCGAAATGAACAAACGCCTCCAGGCCGCCAAAACCGCTCACGAAAAAGAATCTCTCCAGCGCCAGATTGATGCCACCGACCGCCAGATAGACCGCCTTGTCTATGAGCTCTACGATCTCACCGACGATGAAATCAAAATCGTTGAAAGTGCATGACGAACGCCACACTCAATAATTACTTCCGAAAGGTCTGACCATGCCAATCCCCGACTATCAAACCACAATGCTCCCTCTGCTTACTTATGCCGGTGATGGCACTGAACACACGTTGAGGGAAGCCGTAGATTATCTGGCAGAACAGTTCAAGCTGACCGCTCAGGAGAGGAATGCCCTTCTACCAAGCGGGCAGCAGGCAGTATTCATTAATCGGGTTGGTTGGGCCAGGACTTACCTCAAAAAGGCTGGCCTGCTGGAGTCTCCCCGCCGAGGATATTTCAAGATCACTAATCGAGGATTGAAGGTACTTAAAGACGCGCCGCCCCGTATCGACGTTTCTTACCTAAAGCAGTTCCCCGAATTTGTGGAGTTTCAGACTCCGAGGAAAAAGAAAGAAACGAGTCGTGAGTTTGAAGAAATCGAGGCCACACCGGAAGAAAGCATAGGCATGGGCTACAAAAAGATACGAGAAGATCTCGAAGCGGAGTTGCTCGATCGAGTCAAAAAATGCAGCCCTGATTTCTTCGAAAAACTTGTCGTGGAGCTGATAGTAAAGATGGGCTATGGTGGGTCCAGACAGGATGCGGGTCAGGCCATTGGTAAAACCGGTGACGAAGGAATCGATGGCGTTATCAAGGAAGACAAGCTAGGCCTGGATAATGTCTATATTCAGGCGAAGAAATGGGAAAATACGGTTAGCAGGGCTGAGATTCAGAAATTTGCTGGCGCTCTACAGGGGCAACGGGCTAGGAAAGGCATTTTCATCACGACGTCTTCATTTCAGAAGGGCGCTCTGGAATACGTTTCCAAAATTGACAGCAAGATCGTACTGATCGATGGTCATGAGCTTACGGAGCTGATGGTGGATAACAATGTGGGAGTATCTCCCATGGCGGTATATGAGATTAAAAAAATGGATGAGGACTTTTTTGAGCTATAAACCCAAATTCTCCATCACCAACAGGATTTCATCGGCGCTCACAAAAATCGAGCGGGCGCGGGGCTTTCTTGATGCAGCTAAACTTTCAGATGACTGGATCCTCGATATGCAGGAGCGGGCGCTTGTCCGGGAGGCACATCACACTACTCATATCGAAGGGACTCATCTGACCCTGTCGCAATCCGAGCAGCTTTTTGCGGGCAAGAAAGTCAATGGCGCTGATCCTCAGGATGTTCGCGAGCTGCTTAATTACCGCACCGCTTTTGAGTTCGTAACCGGGTATGTTGAGCGCGGAGACCCGATAAACGAAGGGTTGATCCGGGAAATCCACAAATATCTTGTCAAAGGGGTTCGCGGTGGCTCGGCCGCTCCCGGAAAATACCGGATAGTACAAAATTATGTAGTCAACTCCTTGACCGGTGACATCATATACACTCCGCCGCCAGCTAATGAAGTGCCCATCATGATGGCGGAAATGGTTGCGTGGCTCAACAAAAAGTCAGAAATACCGGCGGTCCTGATTGCCGGAATCGCCCAGCATCAACTCGTTAACATCCATCCATTCCTGGATGGCAATGGTCGGACGGCGAGACTGCTTTCCACGCTTTGCCTTTACCGCTCGGGATATGATTTCAGGCGTTTATTCACGATCAGTGAATACTACGATCGAGACCGGCCGGCCTATTATCAGGCTATTCAGGACGTTCGCGAAAGCAAAATGGACCTGACGGGATGGCTGGAATACTTCACACAGGGATTGGCGGCTCAATTACTGGAAGTGCGTGAGCGGGGGGAACTGGTGATTCGCGCCGATCTGATTCTTGCCAAGGGTCGAAAGGCTGGACTGAACGAAAGGCAGGTCGATCTTCTTTCGTATCTTCTCAAGCGTGGAAAGGGAACGATTGCCGAATTCGAGACCGAACTAAAATTAAATCGGCGTACGCTGCAAAGAGATCTTAAGCTGCTTGGCGAGAAGGGTTTCTCACGGGAAGTCGGCACCAGCCCTACCGATCCAACCAGGCACTATGAACCGATACTGTGACAAGCTGCGACAGGCTGTGACATTTACTGTGACAAGCTGTGACATCCTGAAAGGGATTACTACCTGCGCGAGGTTGGATTGATATGCGAATCCTTACTTAGCTAACCTCCCGTATGCAGCGACTGCCCACCCATCACCGCGGTCAGCAAGATCAGCCCCGCGCCCGCCAATAGAAACAAGCCGGCCAGGGCCCACACAGTCACCCCGCGTGAGAACATCCGCGGCCTCCAGGTATTCAGGGCAAGCAGCACGACGATTCCGGCGATGCCGCCGATCAGCATTATCGAACCAGCTACAACCATATCCTGTCCGTTGCGCCTTTCTTTTGATTCCCGCGCCGCAAGGCTCCAGAAAGCGCCGAGCCTCCCCTGATGCACCTCAATCCGTCCTGTTATATTATTGTATCTGTTGAATTGCGCATTGCCAGCCGTTTGGCTGGTCTCTGTGCAGGCTTATTTCCGCAAATCGCTACTCCCGGAGGAACCAGTGTCCGGACATTCCAAATGGTCATCCATCAAGCACAAGAAGGGCGCTGCTGACGCCAAGCGCGGCCAGCTCTTCAGTAAGCTCAGCCGCGCCATCACCGTGGCCGCCAAGGAAGGCGGAGGCGATCCTTCCGCCAACGCTACCCTTGCGACCGCCATCCAGAAGGCCAAGGACAATTCCATGCCCAAGGACAACATCGAGCGAGCCATCGCCAAGGGCGCCGGCGGCGGCGAGGGCGAGACTTACGAGACCATCATCTACGAGGGTTATGGCCCCAACGGCGTGGCCGTGCTGGTGGAGGCCATGACCGATAACCGCAACCGCACAGCGGCCGACATCCGTAATATCTTCAACCGCACCAACGGCAAGCTGGGAGAGACCGGCACCGTCGCCTGGATGTTCGAGCGCAAGGGCTCCATCGTCGTCGAAGCCAGTGCCGCCGATGAAGACACGCTGATGACCGTCGCTATCGAAGCCGGAGCCGAGGATGTCTCCCAGGACGAGCATATCTATGAGATAGTCACCGATCCCTCCGACTTCATGGCAGTCCGAGGAGCACTGGAGGAAGCCGGCATCGCTTTTACGTCCGCCGAGCTTGCTATGCTGCCAAAGAACACCGTTCAGCTGGAACAGAGCGACGCCAAGAAGATGCTGCGGCTGATGGAATCGCTCGAGGATTGCGACGACGTTCAGGAAGTCCACGCGAATTTCGACATCAGCGAAGAGATTCTGGAAGAGCTGGCCTAGGCGCCGGCACGGTAAATTAACGGATTCGAGAGAATCCGCGGATTGGCCCAATTGACTGAAACGCCAAAACTCATCCTCGGCCTCGATCCCGGCACTGCAGTGACCGGCTGGGGTGTCATCGAGAATATCCGGGACAGATCGAGCCTGGTCGCGCACGGGACCATCGTGACTTCAGCCAGGGAGCCGGCGCACGAGCGCCTGCAGCAGATCTACCAGGGGGTGCTCGGCGTCATCGACGAATATCAGCCCCACGCCGCCGCTATCGAGGAACTCTTCGGGGGCGTCAATATCAAGACGGCGCTGGCGGTAGGCCAGGCCCGTGGGGTCATCGTCCTCGCCTGCGCCGAGCGCGGTGTCACCCCCGCCGACTACACGCCGCTGCGCATCAAGCAGGCGGTAGTAGGCTATGGCCGGGCAAGCAAACCGCAGGTGCAGCAGATGGTAAAGGTGCTGCTGTCGCTGCCGAAAGTGCCCACTCCCGATCATGCCGCCGACGCTCTGGGAGTGGCTATCTGCCACGCCCATTCCATGAAAGTCGGCAATCTTGTCAACATGGGAAGGTAGGTCGCGCCGATGATAGCCTCGCTCACCGGACAGATGCGCTCCCGCGACACCGAAGGCATCGTCCTCGACGTCGCCGGAGTCGGCTACCGGGTGGCCATGCCGGCCCGCAGCCTCGACCAGCTCGACGGTTCCCGCGAAGTCTTCGTCTACACCTATCTGCACGTCCGCGAAGATGTCATGTGCCTCTACGGGTTCATGGATACCGACGAGCGCGACTTTTTCGAACTGCTGAAGGGAGTCTCCGGAGTGGGGCCGAAAGTGGCCATCGGCATCCTTTCGGCTTACGGCCCTGTCGATCTGCGCCGGGCGGTGCTCAACCGTGACGTGGCTGTCTTCCAGAGCATCTCCGGAATCGGCAAGAAGACCGCCGAGCGGCTGGTGCTGGAACTGAAGGACAAAGTCGGGGATATCGGCGCCGCAACCACCGACGGAGCGGGCATTGAATCGGGCGCAGCCGGCAACGGCTCATATCAGCTCGCCCGGGAAGCCCTTGTCAGCCTCGGTTACAACTTCGCCGAAGCGGAAGCAGCCCTCTCTGGAGTCGACCCCGACACCGACGTGGAGGAACTGGTACGCGGGGCGCTGAAGAAGATCGGTGGCAAATGAACGACGAATCCCGCCTCGCGGATCCGGTGGAACATAGCGAAGACCAGGACCTCGAAGTCTCGCTTCGTCCGCGCCAGCTGGCCGATTTCATTGGCCAGGAGCCCCTCAAGGAGCAGCTGCAGATCTTCATCGAAGCGGCCCAGACCCGCCGTGAGGCGCTCGATCACGTGCTGCTCGTCGGCCCGCCAGGCCTCGGCAAGACGACCCTGGCCGGCATCATCGCCGGCGAGATGGGCGTCTCCATCCGTACGACTTCGGGTCCGGCGCTGGAGCGCAAGGCCGACATCGCCGCCATCCTCACCAACCTCGAGGAGGGCGACGTCCTCTTTATCGACGAGATCCACCGCCTCGGCCGTTCAATCGAGGAAGTGCTCTACCCGGCCATGGAGGACTACCAGCTGGACATCATCATCGGCCAGGGTCCCAGCGCCCGCACCATCCGCCTCGACGTGCCGCCTTTCACCATGGTTGGCGCCACCACCCGTACCGGCCTGATAACGACACCGCTGCGCGACCGTTTCGGCGTCACCCACCGGCTCGACTATTACACCACAGAGGAACTCGCCCGCATCGCCGCGCGTTCGGCGTCACTGCTGGGAGTCGAGGCAGAGGAGGAAGGACTGCTGGAGATCGCCGGGCGCTCCAGGGGAACGCCTCGCGTCTGCAACCGCCTGCTCAAGCGGGTGCGCGACTACGCCCAGGTCAAGTCCGACGGGCGCATCACCGCGGAGCTGGCGCAAAAGGCCCTGAAGTTATTCCAGGTGGACAGCGAGGGGCTCGACAAGACCGACCGGGAGATCCTCCGGCTGATCATGGAGAAGTTCGACGGCGGCCCGGTGGGCCTGAGTACCCTGGCTGTTGCCATCGGCGAGGAGCGCGACACCATCGAGGACGTCTACGAACCCTATCTGCTCCAGCGTGGCCTGATCCAGCGCACCCCGCGCGGACGGGTGGTCACGCGGCTGGCGTATGAGCATCTGGGTGCGGAAGCGCCGGCAGCCGGCGGCGAACAGCTTTTCTAGAAGCATGTAAACCGTCCGCGCAGTCAAGCATCAACGACCCCTTTTTGAATTTACGAAATTTAACCTTCGTGGTAAAATCAATTCCTGTTTTCCGGCTTCCCCAGAGGCCGCGAACCTCCCGGGATCAGGCTGGTACCCAATTACAGACGATCCACGGGCGGATCGGGGAATGGGGATTCCATGAAGGCTGTTGCGACATCCAGCAGGACCAGTCCACGCTTGATACTGCCGCTTCTCCTCTTGCTAGTGTTTGTGCCGGCACTTGTTCTTTTCTTCCATTCCGCGCCGGCCGAGTCGGCCCATCCGGGATATAACGGCAAGGTCGTCTTTACCAGCAGCCGCGATGGCTACTCTGAGATATATTCCATGAACACCGATGGTTCCGGAGTACCGACCAACCTGACTAATAATGGCGCCACACTGGACATCGATCCTGCCTGGTCACCCGATGCCAGCAGGATCGCCTACTCCAGCGGTTCGGGCATCAATGCGGAGATCTGGGTCATGAACGCCGACGGTTCCGGCCAGACCCGCCTGACCACCGATACCGCATGGGACGTGACCCCTGCCTGGTCGCCCGATGGCACTAAGATCGCCTTTGCCTCCGACCGTGCCGGCGGCGGCAACTGGGAGATCTACATGATGGACGCCAACGGTTCGGGCCTGACCCGAATGACTAACAGCCTCGGCAACGACGGCGGGCCTTCCTGGTCCCCCGACGGCACGATGATAGCTTTTAACAGCGACCGTGACGGCAATGTTGAGATCTATATCATGAATGTCGAAGACCGGGCCCTGACGCGCCTGACCACCAACACAAGCTGGGATGCATATCCCGACTGGGCCCCCGACGGCACCAAGCTCGCCTTTGAGAGTGACCGTGACGGCAATTATGAGATCTACACGCTCAACACCGCCGACAGCACCCAACAGACGCGCCTGACCAGCAATTCCACCAGCGACAACCTACCAGCCTGGTCGCCGGACGGCTCGAAGATCGCCTTCTACAGCTTCAGGGATGGAAACACCGAGGTGTATACCATGAACGCCGACGGTTCCGGCCAGACCAATCTGACCAGTAACCTGGCCAGCGACGAGTCGCCCGACTGGCAGCCGGCGCTAGCGCCTACAGTGCTAAAAACGCCCCCGGGGGCGAACGGCAAGATCGTCTTTTCCAGCAATTACGATCTGTTTTCGATGAATGCTGACGGCTCCGGATTGACGAGCATTACAAGCACCCCAACAGTGGGCGAAGAAAGTCCCGACTTCACACCCGATGGCTCGGCAATAGCCTTTTCCTGCCTGACCAACAACTTTGCTATCTGCGGAATGATCGCCAGCGGCGGCCCCTCGGTGACCTTTACCACCCGCCAGTATGACCGTGAGCCTGCCTACTCGCCTGACGGCGGCAGGGTCGCCTTTTCCAGCAACCGCGATGGCAACCAGGAGATATATGTAATCGACCTGAATAACGCCAGCGAGACGCGGCTGACCCGAAACACAAGTGGCGACTATGATCCCGATTTCTCGCCCGACGGCTCGAAGATCGTTTTTCAAAGTATCCGGGACGGCAGCAGCGAGATCTATATCATGAACGCCGACGGCTCGGTTCAGACGCGCCTGACCACCCAGGCCGAACTGCAAAATCATCAAAATTACAGTCCGGTCTTCTCGCCCGACGGTTCGAAGATAGTCTTCTATAGCGGATACGGGTTGGAAAAAAGAGACATATGCTTGATGAATGCCGATGGCTCCGGCCTGCTGAATCTGACCAACAGCTCAACTGAAGATGATGTCAATCCCACCTGGTCGCCGGACGGCTCCAAGCTTGTTTTCATGAAATACGACGTCAATGCCAGCAACAGTGATATCCATGTCATGAATGCTGACGGTTCGGGTCAAACGCTACTGACATCTGACAGGCAAGGATTTCTGCATGCTGCCTGGCAGCCTCTCCCCAACTACCACTGGACCTGGTACGACGACATAGGCGGCAACAACTGGGTGCTGATGGCGAACCCCGCCTCGGCCGGCAAGAGCCTGACCTACCAGCTTTCAATCAACGGGGATCCCCGTGACCTCTCCACTTTCAGCGATGGCGTCGTCGCTCCCGGCGGCAGCATCACCCCGAGCTACGGCGATCGCGGTGGCCCCGTGGTAGCCACATCCAGTGCCGGCGGCCGCGGCGTCGTCAGCCAGCGAATCCTCTGGCCCAGGGGAGGCAGCTCGATCGAGGAAGTCCTCGGCACCGACCGCGGCAGGCTGTCCAGCCACTTCTACTGGACCTGGTACGACCAGTTGAGTGACGGCTACCAGAACTGGATCATGGTTGCCAATCCCAGCGCCACCGAGACGGTCAGGGCTGAGATCCTCATCGCCGGCCAGCCGATGCTGAACACGCTGATCGGCAATCCTGGTTATGGCCAGACATATTTCGAGATAGCCCCGGATGCTAACGTGACTCCTACTTTCCCGGGAATGAGGAACGGCCCGGTGGAGGTGAGGGCATACCGGGACGGCGGCAGCTGGTACGCGCTTTCCGACCACCGCGTGGTGATGGCCTCCCAGCGGGTGTTATCCGGAAACGGCTCCGCCTTCAACGAGGCGGTGGGTGTGCCGGTGGAAGAGCTCGCCAGCGACTACTACTGGCCCTGGTACGACGACGTCAACGGCCTGAACTGGCTGATGATGTCCAACCCCAATATCGCTCCCGCGATGTACCGGATCGACATCGGCGGCGGCTGCGATATAAACGGCGTCTGGAACGGAACGCCCAACACCATCTGTCAGACTGGCATGATCAACGGGGGAGAGATCATTTTCCAGCGCCTCGGCGTCGTCAACGGCCCCGTCCATGTCTACACGCTCAACGGGGTAAGCATCATCGCTTCGCAGCGCATCCTCTTTGGATCATCATTCGGGGAGACGATGGGCTATCCGGCCGCCGACCTGGCTGCCACCTACCACTGGACCTGGTACGACCAGCAGACCGCCGGCATGGCGAACTGGGTGATGATCGCCAACCCGTCCACAACGCAGACAATCGACGTGCAGGTGTGGATGGCGGGGCAGCAGGCGCAGGAGGATGTGGGCGTCCCGACCGCGTCGCCCACGACCTGGACGCTTCTGCCCGGGGAGCGGATCACGCCACGCTTCGGCAATTACATAGGCGGTCCGGTTGAAGTGAGAGCTTTCGTATCCGGTACTACGACACCGGCGCCAGGCGGCGCCATCGTCTCCCAGCGAGTCCTTTACAACGGATTTTTCAACGAGGTGCTGGGGACGGTCATCAACTAATCGCCGGCTGGAAACCCACCGGCACCAGCTGCACGAAAGTAAGACCGCGGTTGAGCGGTATCGGCTTGCCGCTGGCATCGAGGTACAAGGTCACCGAGCTCTCGCCATTCCGTTCCCAGGTCCCTTCGACCATCTGGCCGTCGCGGAAAACCTGTACCCGCCCCGTTCCCTGAAGGCCGAAGACCAGACCCATATTGCCGCCGGCGTCTTCCTCGATGTCGCTCTCGGAGATGTTCACGTACTGGATGATCACGTTTTTCGGGGATATCTGCACACCGTTGAGGGCGTCGATATGGGGCTCGCCGCCGATCGATCGCAGCCAGCTGTTGGTTCCGGCGTCGTAACGGTATGAGACATCGGCGATCCCCGAGTAGGGAACCCCTATATAGGTCACCGCAGGCGCCGGGGTATCGTCCTTGAAAATCAGGGGCGTGACTTTATAGGTCGCGGGGATGCCCACCGATTCGGCTGCATTCCGGATGTTGCTCGTGCTGGTCATCATGTCATGGGGAGCCGCACGATCGTCGACCCGCCAGTAAGCCTGGGGATAGCTGGGGTCGTTGATGTTGGGCAGAGCCGCGGCTTCCAGCGCGTCGCTGGTTCCCCGGCTCGATCCGGAATTGGACAGCAGGGCTGTGTATTCCGGCACCAGTTCCAGGTTGATCAGGCGGGCGCTCCGCACCGGGCCGATCGCGTCGACCTCCCGGCAGGCGAAGATCGCAGAAAAGCGGGTAACATCACCCTCGGCCATGGCTTCATAGACGATGTCCGCCTGGCTGAGGCCGGACTGGGGGCGGGCCGCCGGAGCGTTGTCCACCTGCACCAGGACCGGCCTTTTTTCCGTGGCGGCAAAACTGGTTACCTTGGTGCCGTCGAGGGGGCAATAATATTCAGGAGGCGGAGGCGTGACCGGGCCGGTGAATGTGCCGGCGGTCCTGGCTGGCTCCGGACCCTGGTTCGCCAGATAGAAAGCCACACCAGCGAAGGCGGCAGCAGCCACCAGAACGATGATGAGGATGATTGCTATCCATCTTCGCGAGGAGCCGGATTCGGAGCTGTACTTGTGAATCGGGGTAGACATACTGACCTTATCGAGGTTAGCGGAATGGTCAGGCAATGTCAAAAACCAGTAAAATGAGAAGATGAAGATGCTGCTCCATATATGCTGCGCCCCCTGTTCCACAGCCACGATCGAGGCATGGCGCGCGGACGCGGCCGAACTGACCGGCGTCTTCTTCAATCCGAATATCCATCCCTTCAGCGAACACCAGCGCCGGTACGAGACCCTGCTCGATTACGCAGGCAAGACAGGCATACCGCTGATAGGAGAGCCTCTATACGACGTCGCCGGCTGGCTCCGGCAGGTACATGGCAAGGAAGAAAAAGGCGTTCGCTGCCGTATCTGCATCTCCCAGCGGCTGCGAAATACCGCTGAGCTTGGCGCCGCCGCCGGCCTCGATGCTTTCAGCACGACGCTGCTGATCAGCCCCTGGCAGGAACACGAGATCATCCGGGAAGAAGGTGAGCGCGCCGCGGCTGAATTCGGCATCGAGTTCCGCTACCGGGACCTGCGTCCGGCATATCGCCGCAGCGCCGAACTCTCCCGCGAAGCAGGCCTCTATCGCCAGAAATATTGCGGCTGCATCTTCAGCGAGGCGGAAGCGGCAGCCGAGCGGGCGGCCCGCTGATGCTCACCAGCGAACTGGATTACAATCTGCCGGCGGAGCTCATCGCCCAGAGGCCGGTCGTCCCCCGCGATCACAGCCGCCTGCTGATTTACAACCGCTCCACAAAAGCTATCGAGCATCGGCGCCTGCCGGACCTGCTCTCGCATCTGAACGCGGGCGACTGCCTCGTATATAACGATTCCCGGGTCCTGAGAGCGCGGGTCCATGCGGTGAAGCCCACCGGCGGCAAGGTCGAGCTGCTGTTTCTCCAGCGCCGCCGCCCCGGCCTCTGGGAAGCGCTGGTGAGACCGACCGCCCGGCTCCGTGAGGGGACCGGGCTGGAATTGGCTCCAGACACTCAGCCGGAAGGATTGAAACCGGGAGCCATATTCACTCTGAAGGAGCACTTGGGGGGCGGCCGCTGGCTGGTGAAGAACATGACCGCCATGCCGACCGAGCGGCTTCTGGAGCAGATCGGCGAGATGCCGCTGCCGCCATATATCCACGAACAGCCGGACGATCCGGAGCGTTACCAGACAGTTTATTCCAGGGAGACAGGCTCTGCGGCGGCGCCCACGGCCGGGCTTCATTTCACCCCGGAGCTGATCGAGCGGACCCGGGCCATGGGCATCTCTCTGCTGCCTTTGACACTCCACATCGGACTTGACACCTTTCGCCCGGTCAGTGAAGCGGACCTGTCGCTGCACGATATCCACAGCGAGCACTATTCCCTGCCGCAGACGTCCCTTGAAAAAATCTTGAGGACCAGGGAGGGAGGCGGCAGGGTCGTGGCCGTCGGCACGACCTCGGTGCGGGTGCTGGAGACTGTTTTTCAGGAGCCGCCTGGTCCGTTAGCCGGCGACACGCGGCTGTTCATCACGCCAGGCTTCGACTTCCGGATCACCGACGCGCTGCTTACCAATTTCCATCTGCCGAAGTCGACGCTGCTGGCGCTGGTTATGGCGTTCGCGGGAGTCGATGAGACGAAGCGCCTTTACAGGGAAGCCGTCGCCGAGCGCTACAGGTTCTTCAGTTTCGGCGACGCCATGCTGCTGCTCTGACCGCAGGTCTGGCCGTGAAGCTCGCGGCCACTATAAAAAAACGCGCCGGAGCGCGTTTTTAGTCGTTTTATCTGATGTGGATCCTTCAGAAATCCGTGCCAGTGGGCGGCAGTCCCTCATCGGTGCAGACTGTATCTTCGCCGGGATCGACCTCGGTCACGGAATCCCTGGAGACGAGCTCGGATCCGTTGTGCGGGGCTACCATCTTGATCGTGTCCATGCGCACGATGAGCGTCTCGACCTTGCGCGCCGGCTCCTCGAGATGGCGGATGTTGCGATATGTGGCGTTGGTGAGCGGCAGATACTGCTGTCCCTTGGCGTTGAGGATGTCGCTGACGCGCGACTGGTAGCCTCCGGGCTTGATGTGCAGAAAACCGTCGATCTCGTAGTCTTCCGTGGTGATCAACACGCGCACAGCTTTGGTCTCGATGTTGGGGCTGACTCCTGAAACACAAGGTTTGTTGGTGTTCTTGCCGAAGTCCATGTTCGCTCTCCTACACTAAGCTGGGGATGCCTCCCGGGAAACTGGAGTGGTCGTCTTTTCGGCTAGTGAAGCGAGAAACCTAAATCCATGTTTCCTGGATATTTATCGGCAATCTGGGGATTTTGACCATATCTGAGGGAGGCCCAGGGAGCGGACAGGCTGAAGGCCTGCTCGATGGTCATGCCCTGGGAGACGCCCAGTTCGACCATGTATTGCATCATCACGCCGCGTTGCGTTTCCGGGATCTCGTTGGAGAGTTCGTCGGCGCGGCTGGATGTGGTCAGGATGCGGTTGGCGCCCGAGATGCCTGGCTTGTCGAAGCCGCCGCTGAAGCAGCTGTCGATGTGGATCCACATGCGGCCGGCACGGATGCCGTCGAGCAGGCCGGCCAGTTCGGCGTCCCAGATCAGGCCCTGCCCTTTCTTGTAATCGAAGTTGATGAAGTCGAAGGGTACCAGGGAATAGGCGTCGGCGATGCCCGGGAGGTTCAGGCCGATGTTGGGGGCGCTCCGTAATCCGTGACCGCTGTAAAAGACGACTACATCTGAGTCGCTGTCGATATCCGGATTATCCGCCAGCCAGCCCAGAGCATCCAGGATGTTGCGGCGGGTCGCCTGGGAATTCTGCAACAGGATGACGTTGTTCCTGGGAAAACCGAATTTCTCCGTGACCAGCCTGTACATCGAGGCGGCGTCCTGGTCGGCGTATGAGATCTGGCCCAGTTCGTAGTTATCGTACACGATGCCCACGATAACGGCGTACTTCTTCTTCGATGGCTGATCCTGGGCGACGCCCTCTTCCAGGCCCTTGCCGAACCCGGTCTGGGCGATCATGTTGACCGGCACCAGGGATTCGTCAGAAGACACTACTCCCGCAAGGCCGAGAAACAGGATCAGGGTAGCGAGAAAACTGAGGATGGTCTTGTTACTGAAAAACTGCATCCTGATGATTTTAGCACGCCCATCCGCAGCCGGCGAGGCCGCTGCCACCTCCGCGGGCATGGCGCCGACCCCAGCCGGGCCACCTGACGCATAAGCGCGTGGCTTCAACGCACCGCCGCATGCGATAAGATTATCCTGATGAGCAGCGAATTCACTTTCAACATCGAAGCATCTGACGGAGACGCCCGCGCCGGTGTCCTGTCGACTCCTCATGGCGAAGTGAAGACCCCCTGCTTCATGCCGGTGGGAACCAGGGCGACGGTCAAGACGCTCTCGCCGAGGGACCTGCGGGAGGCGGATGCCGGTATTATTTTAGCCAATGCCTATCACCTCTATTTCCGTCCGGGCGCCGACGTCGTGGCTGCCATGGGCGGACTCCATGCATTCATGAGCTGGGACCGGCCGATCCTCACCGATTCCGGGGGTTACCAGGTTTTCAGTCTGGGGGGAGAAGGTGGGACGGCGTCGGTCACTGCCGACGGCGTCCGGTTTCAGTCCCACTATGACGGTTCATCCCATTTCTTTACGCCGGAATCCGCGACACTCCTGCAGGAAAAGCTGGGCGCTGACATCATCATGTGCTTCGACGAGTGCGTCCCGGCGGGGGCCGAGCGTGGCTATCTGGAGGAATCCGTCCGGCGGACCGCCGGCTGGGCCGCCCGCTGCCGCGATGCGCAGACCCGCGAAGACCAGCTGCTCATGGGTATAATCCAGGGAGGTATAGACTTGGAGCTGCGCCGGGAGAGCGCCCTGCGCACCCTTGAGCTTGATTTCGGCGGCTACGCGATAGGCGGACTTAGCGTCGGCGAGGAGCGGCCGGCGACGCTGGAGACGATGCAGTTCACCGCGGCGCTCCTTCCCGGGGACCGGCCGCGGTATTTCATGGGGCTTGGCGATCCGGCTGGCATCGTCGACGCGATCGCCGCGGGAATTGACATGTTCGACTGTGTGCTGCCCACCAGGGAGGCAAGAAACGCGCGCGCCTATACCTCGACCGGCCGCCTCAACCTGCGAAATGCCGCTCATGCCCGCGACGACAGCCCCCTTGATCCCGCTTGCCGCTGCTATTGCTGCCAGACGTTCAGTCGCGCCTACCTGCGGCACCTGCTGACCCAGAAGGAGATCCTGGGGCTGCAACTGCTGTCTCTACACAATGTCACCTTTCTGTTAGACTTGGCACGGCGGGCGCGGACGGCGATTATCGAAGGCCGTTTCAGGGAATTCAGGGCTGCGGCGCCGGACACAAACTGAAGGGAAAGGACCAATAATGATCGCTTCCATCACGAACCTGTTTTTTCTGATAGCCCAGGAGGGCGGAGAAGCCGGCGGCGAAGAGGCTGCGGGCGGAGCAGGCAGTTATATGCTGTTCATCTATGTGGCGTTATTCGTCGGGGTCTTCTACTTCCTGCTGATCCGGCCCGGGCAGAAACAGCGCAAGCAGCATGAGCAGCTGGTCAGCTCCATCAGCAAGGGCGACGAGATCATGACCGCCGGCGGCATATACGGGACTATCACAAAAGTCCATGATGACTATGTGATGATCAGTGTCGCTGACAAGACCGAGATCAAACTGTCGCGCAACTCCATCGCCCGGACCCTGAATGCTTCCGCTGAGGAAGCTGAAGAGGCCACGGAAGAATAACTATCACGGCCGGACTGTTGCTTCCCCACTAAAACCAGGACAATGCAACTGGAACTCGCTGTCAGCAAGGTGGACAAGTTCGGCGTCTCCCCGGGCGGGGACACCGTCGAAGTCACCGAGCGCCCTAATGGCGGCGTCAGCATCGTGCTTTCCGACGGCCAGGGTTCCGGAGCTCCTGCCAAGGCGATCAGTGCTTTCGTAGTCTCAAAGGCGATCTCGATGATAGCGGACGGAGCCCGTGATGGCGCTGTGGCAAGGGCTGTCAATGACGCCCTCTACGCCCGACGCCGCGCCCAGGTATCCGCCACCCTGACGATAATCTCCGCTGACACCGACAACGGTCAGATCATAATCTCCCGCAACTCCAGCTGCCCGGTTATCGCTCTTTCTGATGACGGAGTCAGTTCGATGCTCGACGAGCGCTCTCTGCCCATCGGCACCCAGCGGATGATACGGCCGCAGATCGTACAGCTGCCACTGAAGGAGCCGCGTACTATCCTGGCATTTTCTGATGGCATCCTTTCAGGGAACAAGGGTGCGGGCGAAAAAGCGGTCTTCGAGACGATCATCGGACTGGCCGGGAAGGCTGTCACCAGGCCTGCCGAACTCAGCCGGGCGATCCTCGACTGGGCTATCGAGCGGGACCAGGGAAGGCCAGTCGACGACATCAGCGTGGTCGCAGTCAGGATCTCTCCGAAGGCCGGTGAGAAGGAAGTCCGTGAGATGACAATGAAGTTCCCACTGTGAAGCCATGCGAATCGTTATCACCGGAGTCTGTGGCTCGGGCAAGACCGTCCTCGCCGAGGGGCTGAAAAAGCTGGGCTACGACGCCCGCGCAGTCGCCCAGGAGCATTCCCTGGTGCCGGAGCTCTTCCTGCATCCTGAACCCGATGTCGTGTTCTACCTTGATGCCAGCGACGAGACGGTAGCTTTACGCAAAGAGACCGGCTGGAAGCCGAGCCAGCTCGCAGAACAGCGGCGCCGGCTCAAGCTGGCGAGGCAACGGGCCGACATCCGGTTGAACACCGACGGCCTCGAGCCGTCGCAGCTGCTGGAAAGAGCGGGGACGGAGCTGGCCAGACGATTTTGACACCCCCGAGCTTTTAACCTATGCTTTCGAATGGTGCGGATTTTCCGTGCCAGTCTCCCATGTCTGGCCAGTGGGGACTCGACCGTGACTTGACGGTGAATATTTGACCGATAAACAGAAAAATCTGCTCATCCTGGGCATCATGCTGCTCCTGGTGGCTATTTCCATAGTCATCATCTATCCACCGTCGGAGAAGACCAGGCTGGGACTCGATCTTCAGGGAGGCCTGGAGGTCATCCTCGAAGCCCAGGGCGATGTCACAAGTGAGAAGATGGAGCAGGCTGAGATCGTCGTGCGCAACCGCGTCGACAAACTGGGCGTCTCCGAGCCGGCGATCAACCGCCAGGGCGAGAACCAGATCTCTGTCGGACTCGCTGGGGTCACCAATGTCGAGGAAGCCATGGCGCTCATCGGCAAGACCGCCCTCCTGGAGTTCAAGAAAGTGGACGACGACCTGACCCAGCAGTACATCCTGGGAACCCTGACTGAAGACAAGATCCCCGCAAACAAGCAGCTGCTCTTCCAGACCTCCCGGGACGAAGACGGTGAGCTGGTACGCGGCGAGGACGGGCAACCGGTCCGTTCCCCGGTCATCGTAGACCGCGAGGCTCTGATGACCGGTGAGGCGCTCGACGATGCCCAGATCGGTTACGACCAGTTCGGCAAGCCGAAGGTGGACATGTCATTCACCAGCGACGGCCAGAAGAAGTTCGCCGAGGTCACCGAGAAGCTGGCTACGGCCGGAGCCATCACCGGCAAGACCTCTCTGATGGCCAGCGTCCTCGACGACGAGGTCATCTCGGCGCCGACCGTCAAGGACAAGATCAACAGCGATTCTGCTGAGATCACCGGCAACATCCCGCTCAAGGAAGTCGAGAATGTGGTCCTGGTTCTTAAGACCGGCGCCCTGCCGGTTGAACTCACGACTGTCGACAAGAACGAGATCAGCGCCACGCTCGGCAAGGACTCTCTAAGGCAGGGTCTGATCGCAGGCCTTGTGGGACTGTTGCTCGTCATGGCCTTCATGCTGGTCTATTACCGCCTGCTCGGTATAGTCGCCGACCTGGCGCTCATTATCTACGGGCTGCTTTTTTACGCCGTCCTGACCAACCCGTGGTATCCGGCCACCCTGACCCTGCCCGGCATCGCCGGCATGATCCTGACCGTAGGAGTGGCGGCCGACGCCAACGTGGTCATCTTTGAGCGCATCAAGGAAGAAGTCAGGGCTGGCAAGACCATCCGTTCTGCAGTCAATTCCGGTTACACCAAGGGTTTCAAGACCATCCTTGACGCCAATGCTGTCACCGTGATCACCGCGGGAGTCATCTTCATGGTGGCCACCGCCGGGGTTAAGGGCTTCGCCCTGACACTGATGATCGGTGTCGTCATCAGCATGTTCACCGCCATCCTCGCCACCCGGGCCCTGCTGGCCCTGCTGGCTGATTTCCGGTTCTTCAATAATCCGACCCTGATGGGCATCAAGCCTCCCAAGAAAGACGAGGCGGCGAAATGATGCACTTTGATTTCATGGCCCACAAGAAGATCTGGTTCACCATCTCGGGGATCATCATCCTGGTGGGCCTGGTCAGCCTGGCCACCCGAGGCCTCAATCTCAGCATCGATTTCAACAGCGGCAGCCGCCTGGTCGTCAGCTTCGACCAGGAGACCTCCGTGGACGAGGTGCGCGAATCGGTCAAGAATGCCGGTTACAACGAGGCAGTCGTCCAGACTATCGGCGAAAGCCGCTACCAGGTCACCCTGCCCGCGCTGAGCGCGGAAGAGGAGATAGCGGTCATCTCCAATCTGGACGGTACTATCGGCGTGACCGAGAAATCATGGAAGAGCGTCGGGCCGACTTTCGGCGAGCAGGTTGTGGACTCAATGCTCAAGGCAATCATAATCTCCTGGCTGATCATCATCGCCTATGTGTCGATACGGTTTGAGTACAAATATGCCGTGGCGACGATCCTCGCCCTTATCCACGACCTGGCGATCACGGTTGGCGTCTATTCCATTGTGGGCCGTGAAGTCACGACTGCGACAGTGGCAGCGGTGCTGACCATCCTCGGATATTCGCTCTATGACACGATCATCGTCTTTGACCGCGTGCGCGAGAACGCGCCGAGGGCGCGGCGCGGCGCCTATGCCGAGATGGTGAACGAGTCCATCTGGGAGGTCATGGCGCGCTCGATCATCACGACACTGCTGACCGTCACACCAGTCATCTGCCTGCTGCTCTTCGGTGGCACGACCCTCAAGGATTTCGCCTTCGCCCTGCTGGTGGGCATCCTGTCGGGAGCTTATTCCTCGATCTTTGTGGCAGCGCCGATCCTGTGTCTGTGGAAAGAGCGTGAGCCAAAATATCGCGCCACTACCCGGGGCGGCAAGGGAAGCGTAAAGGCAGCCAAAGCAAGGTAACAGGAAAGGCGTCGAATGGGGACGCTGCTTTCGCAAATAACGGCTTTTTTGCCTATCTTCCTGGCAAGTCCGACCATGTACGCCGGCATGCTGCTGATCCTGAACTCTCCCATCCACCCCCGCACGCGGGCGTTCGCGGCATTTCTTGGCTCGGTCGTTGTAGCGATCGTCGTCGGTGGCCTGGCCTTTTCCGCGGGTGGCGCCAGCGAAGCGGTTCGCGAGCCGGGTGACTCATCGGCTGTCATCAACATCATCCTCGGCATCCTCCTGATCTTTCTCGGGATAAAGAACCTGGTCAGGGGCCCCCGGGAAAAGAAGCCGAAGAAGGATAAATCCACAGACGCCGCCGCCACAGGGCTAAGGTTCGCCAAATATCTGGGCATCGGCGCTATCCTGACTGTCACAAATCCCACTTCCATGGCCTCGCTCATAGCTTCGTCGAAGCTGGTCCTCGACTCAGGGCTGGAATCGACCCAGCAGATAATGGCCATGGCCGTTGCGGCATTCTATGTGACACTCCCGTTTCTGATTCCGCTGGCGCTTGCACTGGTGGCTCCGGATCTTTCCACGAAGTTCCTGAACGGAGTCGACAACATCCTCAAGAAATACAGCCGTTACATCATCGCGGGCATACTCATGCTGCTCGGCCTGTACCTGATCAAGAAAGGCGTGGATATTTTCAACGGCTGATCCCGATTTCGACTGTCCTCCGCGTCAGCCCAGCCTCAGCAGGTTCAGTTTCGCCTTCTCGCGGGTATCCTTCCCACAGCGGGTTTCCGCTTAACCACGGCATTCCTGTTCATCTTTTCCAACCCGCTGCCGATTGATTATGCGCCCTTCGGCCAATCAAGGCAGAGGGTACTGTTTGGGAGGCGATCCAGATGGCCAACATGCTCGAACGGAGCATCCTCATGACTCTCGGCGCCGCCATGCTCACGAAGGAGATGGCTGAGTCGCTGGCGGACAGCCTGGCGCAGAAAGGCGGGGAGACTACCGCTTTGGGGCGCGAGGCAGTCGATGAGGCGGTAGACAAGGCGAAGGAAGAGGCGCGCTCGTTACGCGGACGATTCGACGACACCATTCAGCGGAACTTTCGCGAATTGGGCCTGGCTCCCAGCACCGAGATCGAGGAGCTGAAGCTCAAGGTAGCCCAGCTCGAGCATCGGATAAGACTGCTGGAAACAGATTCACAGAAATCCAGGGCTGAGACAGGCTCGCCGGGAGTCATCGGCGAGGCGGTTTCGAAAGAGCCGGATATGAAGGCTGCACCAGTCGAGCCGGAGGAACCGGGCGCCGCGGCGCCGAAATCTGAAGCAGCAGCCACTTCAGTAGAAGGGTAGGACGACATGCGCCTGGCAAGCAGCGTCCGCAACGTCGACCGGATCCGCGACATAACCGAGATAGCCGCCAAGCATGGTTTCGGCTACTGGTTCGAGCGCCATCAGATGCGCAATCTGCTGCCCAAGGGATGGCGCGGCGAACCCAAGCCGGTCGGCAGCCGCGGCGAGCACATGCGCAGGATGTTCGAGGAGCTTGGTCCCACTTTCGTCAAGTTCGGCCAACTGCTCAGCACCAGGCCTGACGCCCTGCCTGCCGACATAATCGCTGAACTTCGCAAACTGCAGGACGACGTCCCGCCCTTCCCGCTGGCTGTCGCCGAGGAGACGATTGAGTCGGAGCTGGGGCTCACCATCGAGCGGCTGTTCCTGGAGTTCGACGAGGCGCCGCTGGCGGCCGCCTCGATCGGCCAGGTCCACCGGGCGGTGCTGCCCAACGGCGACCAGGTGATCGTCAAGGTCCAGCGGCCCGAAGCGGATGCCAAGATACGCTCTGACATCGACCTCCTTTACCAGCTGGGCTACGTGATCCGTGACCATAGCCCCACGGACTTCTTCATCGATCCCGTAGGCCTGGTGGACCAGTTCGCCCGCGGTATCCGCAATGAACTCGACTATCACGTGGAAGCCCGGAACGCCGAGCGCTTCCGGGAGAACTTCCGGGATGATCATACGGTGCATATCCCGAAGGTCTATCAGCAGTACTCCACCTCGCGGGTACTGACGCTCGAATGGGTCGATGGGGTGCAGCTGGCGGATGTAGACACGCTTGCCCTGGATCTGGCCGAACGACAGGCCCTGGCCACGACCATCGCCAAGTGCTGGCTCAAGCAGATATATATCGACGGATTCTTCCATGGCGATCCGCACCCGGCGAACATCATGGTGCTGGATGGCGGCGCGATCGGCCTGGTGGATTTCGGTATCGCCGGGCGCCTGAGCGACAGCGACCGGCAGAACATCATCAGCCTCTTCATGGATATCATGAACGAGAGGATCGAGAACATCCCCCGTCGTCTTTCCGCCCTGGGGGTGGAATTCCCGAAGGAGAAGGAAGCCGAGTTCATCAGCGAATCCAGGGACCTTTTCAACAAGTATTTTGGGGCGAATCTCGAAGAGATGGATCCGGTAGCCGTCTTCCGCGACGTCTTCGGGGCCATCTACCGGCTTAAGCTGAAGCTGCCGACCCAGTACCTGCTGCTGGAGCGCTCAGCCGGGACCCTGGAGGGGATCGGCAGGCAGCTCTACCCGGGCTTCAACGTTTTCGAATTCGCCAGGCCTTATACGAGGGAATTCATCCGGCAGCGTTATTCCCCGGAGAACATCGCGGCCCGGGGCGGCAGGGAGTTGCAGAACTATTTCAGCATGTTACGCGAGTTCCCCGGGCAGCTGCATGATTCGCTGGAGCAGATGACCAGCGGTGATCTCAAGATCAACTTCGTGCATCGCAACCTGGAAGAGCCGATGCACCGGTTCACGGTCTCCACCAACCGGCTTGTGGTAGCTATCGTGCTCGCCTCGCTGATCCTGGGAACCTCGATCATCGGGCTCTTCGCCGAAGAGGGGCCGAAGATCATGGGCATCTCGGTGTTCGCCCTGTTCGGTTTCGTCACTTCGGGCTTCTTCGGCCTGTGGCTGGTGGTTGGCATCCTGAGATCCGGGCGGCTCTGAATCAGGGTAGCTGAATCAGGCCCGCGCCAGCTCTCAGGTCTGGCCGCGCCGTATCTGGTTCGTACAGGGCGTATCTCTCCAGCAGCTTCCACGCTATAACAGACAGAAGCCTTTCCAGGCAGCCTGCGGCTGCCTTCATCAATCTTCTTATTCCATGAAACTGCACACAAAGCTATATCTGTTCTTTGCCGGCATCGTGCTTTTGCCGCTGCTGGTGATGACCGTGGCCGCCAGCGTCGTGCTGGACCGCAGTGCCGAGGATACCTATGAAGGCCGGCTGCAGAGCGGCCTGGCCGCCGCGGCCGCGATCGTGTCCGCACAGGCGCAGGTTCTGGAGGGCGACCTCCAGGTCGCGCTGCAGAATGCTGACACCGGCGCTTTTTCCAGCGGCGCCGCGGTGAGGCGCGCCGCGGTCATGAGCACGCTGTTAGCTGACACCGGTGCGGCGGGCATCACTGTTCGCGATCCTTCAGGCGAGGTGGTCGCCGAGGCGGGTGAGACGATCAAACCAGGCGATTCCGCCGTCGACCTGACGCCGATGATCGCTGCCACTGCTTCCCTTTCCCAGCCGGATGGAGCCATCTGGCGAGTGACCCTGCTGAAACCATATGATACTGAATCCCTTTCACGGGTCTTTTCCTCCCAGGGGCTTGAATGGGGTGTCCTCGAAGACACTTCGCTACTTGCGGGCTCACTACCTCAAGGCAGCGATGTGCGCGAGGAGGGTGGCGCGTCCATAAGGACTGCTGATTCCTCGGCGCCGACAGACGCGATTCAGGCGCAGGTGGGAGAAGAGGAGTATCTTGCCTCGGCGATTATGCTGCCCCGCGATATCACCAGCAGCCTGTCGATCCTTGTCGCCGCCGTGCCCCTGGCAGCCGTCGGCGCCGCTTCCATGCAGGCGCTTGAAGTCGGCCTGTTCCTGATGCTCGGTGTAGCGGTCATGGCGGGATTCCTCGGATTTCTGCTGGCGCGTAACATCACCCTGCCGCTGCGGGAACTCACCAGCGCCGCGGCTGCAGGCATAGAGGGCGATCTCGGGCGCACGGTAGAGGTCAAGTCGAATGACGAGATCGGCAGCCTGGCCAGCTCGTTCGGCCATATGCAGGCAAGCCTGCGCGATCACATCGGCGACCTGGAGGAATCGCGCACCCAGCTGCTGCTGGCGCTTTCCTATGCCGGCGAGATACTCGGATCTACCTCGGACCGGGCCCGCATGATGAAGACCACGGCCGAAGCCGCCCGCCTGGCCACGGGAGCAAGTGGTGTCTGGGTCGAACTGTTCGCCAGCAACAGGCCGCCCGTGCGCAGCGCCGTATCCACGGGGGTGCCGTCATGGTTCTTTGATGACAAGATGAAAAAGCAGGCCGCAGGTATGTCCGAGCAGGTGGCCGCGGGCAGCATCACCGCCGGCGAGATCCTCGATTTCGGGCCTGGCAGTGAGGCGGTCGCCTATCCAATGGTCCATGAGCGGCAGGCTCTGGGAGCCATGGTCGCGGTCTTCGGCACTGATGAGTCATCCGAAGAGAGCCGCAAGATGCTTGGTTCCCTGGCAGCCCAGGCGGCGAGCGCAGTGGAGAACGTTAACTTTGTGGAACTGCAGGAGCTTCTGGCGACGACCGATCCGATGACCAGCCTGTTCAATTTCCGCTACCTTTGCAATTGCATGGACAAGGAGATCAGCAAGAGCCGCCGTTATAACCACAAGCTGTCGGTGGCGATCCTCGACCTTGATGATTTCAAGGCCATCAACGACACGTTCGGGCATCAGGCCGGGGATGAGCTGCTGCGGGCCGTGGGAGATGTGCTGAGCAGCGGCGTGCGAGACGCGGATATGGTAGCCCGCTATGGCGGGGAAGAATTCTCGGTAGTATTTCCGGAGACCGATAAGGCGGATGCACTCAATGTCGTGGAGAAACTGAGGCGGGATATTGCGGATATCTCACTGGTCGAATACCCGGAGGTGCGGGTCACGGCCAGCATCGGCATCGCCGGATTCCCGGAGGATGGTGAAGACAAGACAGACCTGCTCGTGAGTGCCGATAAGGCGCTTTACCGAGCCAAGGCGGCGGGCAAGAACCGCAGCGTCGCTGCCTGAGAGACTGGTTTCGCTGCCGATCCGTAAGTAGGCTACCCGGTCATCCTTCGTAAGCAGGCTACCCGGTCATCCCTGGTGGCTTAATCTTCGTGGCGCGAGACTTTGCTCCGGTCGCCAGAACTACTCTCATCCTTCTCGCTTTTCTTGGGCTCTTCACTTCGGCTGCCGGAGCGGTCATCGTCATCCCTGTCTTCGTCATCATCATCTCGCGACGGCTCCGCTGATACGCCTGCAACTATGCCGGCCGTGCCGCTATCACTCTGGACGATGGCAACCTGTCCGGACGGGATTCCCCCCGCAAGGAGCACCGGCGCGACGGGCGTAGCCGGGACTTCGAAACCGGGGCTGATCGCTGGAGCGGGATTCATGGGAACCGGTTCGAGGATACGCGCAGCCGGGAGGCCGGCGATCGGAGGCGGGGGTAATAGATCGCGGCCGGCGAACATGAAGAGGTACAGGGACGCCGTAAGCGTCAGCACCGAAAGGCTGCCGGCTATGGCAACAGCCGCCGCTGGGCGCGACAGGATGCCGCCGATGGCGCCGGCGAGCTTCGTCTCCCGCGTGACTGTGAATAATGATCTCATCAAGGCCTTCAATAATGAGAGCGCAGATGCAGCCGAAAAGATACGCGGCCGGGCAGGAAGGCATTATCCGGCCGAAACAGGGGAATGATAAGATGGAATCCCCCCTGAGGTAATGTTGTCAGACTGGAGGTCCGGTTCAGGCCGTGATTCTTGACCGCGTCATAGTCAGGCATAATGACCTCCGCCAGGTGCGGATGGCGAAATCCGCCGCCTGGATCTACTGGCTGGGCATCGTCGTCGTGCTACTGGGCGTGATGCTGCCGATGCAGCCGGAGATCGAGCGGACCCCGGTCCTGCTCCTGACCCTTGGCGGATTTCTTTCCACCGTCGCCCTGATCGTCATCCCCTGGGGGAAGTTCAGCTACAAGCTCTTCTATGCGATGTCAGCGCTCGCCTGCTCGCACATCGCCACCCTTATCTATTTCAGCGGCGGAGTCGGAAGCCCGTTCAGCGAACTTTATTTCCTCATTGCCATCTGGGCTGCTTATTTCTTCTCTTTCCGCGGCTACCTTCTGGTCACCCTCTTTGTGATCGCCAGTTACCTGACGCCCTATTTTTATGACGCCGCGTACGATTCAGGCGATGTCACCGCGGCCTTCCTGCACATCCTGTTCATGCTGATCGCAGGCGGCCTGGTCAATCTGCTCGTGCGGCAGGTGCGCGAACGCAACGAGGAGCTGAACCGTACAACCAATTCGCTGGCGCTCAAGATGCGTGAAGTGCTCCACGAAAAGGAAAAGACCACCGCGGTCCTTGCCAGCGTCGCCGACGGCGTCTATGTGGTCGACATCGGCGGCCAGATAATCCTCTGGAACCGGGCGGCCGAGGCTATCACCGGCTATACGGCGGAAGAGATGATCGGCACGGACTGCTACGGTTCTGGTGATGAAGGCGTAAGCTCGCCTTTCTGCGCCACCGCCGCCAGCGTCAGCGAGGGTTTCTCCAGCACCGGCTACGAGGTGCTGATCTCCGGCAAGAGCGGTGACCGGATGTGGCTATCGGTCAGCGCCGCTCCCATCCGCGACACCGATGGCGCGGTCTCAGGCATCGTCCACGTCTTCCGCGACATCTCCGAGTACAAGGAGATCGACCGCATGAAGTCCGATTTCGTGGCCACTGTCTCCCACGAATTGCGGACGCCGCTGACATCGATCCTGGGTTTCTCGAAGACGCTGCTGCGCACCGACGCCAGCTTCTCCGACGCCAGCCGCCAGTCGTTCCTGCTGGAGATCGTCCGCGAGGGCGAGCGCCTGGCGAGGTTGATAGAAGATGTGCTCAGTGTCAGCCGGATCGAGGCCGGTAACCTGAGGCTCGACCTGAAGCCGGTGGTTGCGGCGCCCACGGTCAATCAGGTGGTCAAGAGTGTCTCCAGGCTGACATCGATCCACGAGTTCGTCACAGATGTGCCGGAGGACCTGCCACGTGTCAATGCCGATCCGGACAAGCTGTACCAGGTACTGCTCAACCTGGTGGTCAACGCGATCAAGTATTCACCGGACGGAGGGCCCATAACGGTCATCGCCAACGCCTCTGGGGCCAGCGTGCTTTTTGAGGTGAGGGATGAGGGTGTCGGTATCAGCCCCGAGCACCTGCCCCACGTCTTCGAGCGCTTCTACCGGGCGGCCCTCGGCAAGGGCGCCGCCGCCGGCACCGGGCTCGGCCTTTATGTCAGCAAGAGCCTGCTGGAGCAGATGGGCGGCAGGATCTGGGTGGAATCCGAGTTCGAGAAGGGAAGCCGGTTCTTCTTCGAGCTGCCTGTTGCCGCCGCAGAAGAGGCTTCGGACGAGAAGATAGCTTCGTGATGGTTCAGGACCGTCGGTTCAGGGAATAAGACCAAAAAATGGAGGCTTGATGGAACCGGACAGCATGGCAGCAAAGCGTATCCTCATCGTCGACGACGAATCGTCGCTGCGGGCACTGGTCAGGGTCAACCTTGAGGTCGACGGTCTTGAAGTCAGCGAGGCCGTTGATGGGATCGAGGCCATGAATATGCTGCAGGAGTCAAAACCGGATCTGATCCTGCTGGACATCATGATGCCAGGCAAGGATGGCATCGAAGTGCTCGAGGAACTGGCCGCTGATGAGAACCTGCGTGATATCCCCGTTATCCTGCTGACAGCCAAAGGCGAGCAGGAAGACCTGGAGCGGGGAGCGGCCCTCGGTGCCCGCGGCCACATAACCAAACCGTTCGATCCCGAGCAGATGGTGAGGACGGTCAAGGCCGCCGTGGGGATAATCAGGCGCTGAGAGTTGAAAAATCGGCCTGAGACGGCACAGGATCAGGCGCTGAGATATTTCCTTATCGTCTGGGCCAACTCCCGGGTGTTGATCGGCTTGGAGATGTAGCCCTCGCAGCCGGCAGCGCGGATCCTCTCTTCATCTCCTGTCATCGCGTGCGCCGTGATGGCGACGATCGGTATCTTCGCGGTGATTGGATTCTTCTTAAGCTGGCGGGTGGCTTCGAGGCCGTCCATGCCTGGCAGCTGGATATCCATGAGCATGATGTCCGGTGGATCATCGGCAGCTGCCCTGATCGCTTCCTCGGCGTCGGCCATGACGATTGTAGTGAAGCCATCCCTGTCGAGGACAAATTCCACCAGCCTCGAATTCATCTGGTTATCCTCTACCAGCATTACCCTTGTCTTCATGCCCTTCCCCCTTTATCGCTCTGGTCTTGAGCCCGTATCTCAAACGAGCCGGGCGGCGTCGCCGTCCTGGTCCGCAAGCACTCGCAGCGCCGCATCCAGGCTTTCCACCAGCTGATCTGGTGTCCTGATCCCGCCGTGGTCCCCCGTGACGGCGACGCTGACGGACAGCGGGATGACCTTGCCGTCAGCTCCGGTTATCTGTTTTTCCCTCACCAGCTCCACGACCTTGCCAGCCACCCTGAAGGCTGCTTCCCTGGTGGTCTCGGGCAGGAGTATGCCGAAACGGCAGGTATCGTAACGCGCCAGAGGATCGGCGGCACGGACGTTGCTCCTGAGGATGCCGGTCAATGCCGCCAGCCGCTGGGCGTGAGAAGAGACCAGTCCGGCGGGGCTGTCCAGCACGATCATCATCAGCGACAGGTCCAGGGAATACCGCTCCGCCCGCTTCACCTCTTCCGCGAGCCGTTTTTCGAAATAGCGGCGATTGAACATCCTGGTCTCGCCGTCGATCAGCAGGGCTTTCTCCGGATGCAGTTTTTCCAGGCGGAACATCTCCCCAAGCAACTGGTCCTTGCCGCTGTCGCCCTTGCGGATGATCTTTTCCACCTGGCCGCTCCTGAGCATATCCTCCTCCCTGCCGCTGATCTCCCGCTCGGTGGTCACAATGACCGGGGTATCCACGGTTATCGGATGGTTCCGAAGGAAGGAAACGACGTCATAGCTTGCCACGTCGGGCAGGTTGAAATCGACGATGATGATATCCGGGCTCTGCTCCAGGGCCAGGTCGATGGCATCTTTCCCGTCGCTGGCATGGATAACGCCGAATCCCTGCCGCTCGAGGATCGAGGCCGTGCGGTGCGCGGCTTCGCGGTCGCTGTCGGCCACCAGCACCTGCGGCTGGGATCGGCGGCCGGGGGAGACCTCCTTCAGGTATCTCAGTTTGTCCAGCAGATGCCGCCGGCTGAGCGGTTTGACGCAGTAATCGGCCGCTCCGAGGGCGAATCCCAGTTCCGGGTTGTCCAGGGCTGAGCAGATGATGACGCCGAGGTCTGCGGTCTCAGGGTCAGCTTTGAGCTGGTGCAGCACCTGCCAGCCGTCCTTGCGGGGCAGCATGATATCAAGGCAGATGGCGAACGGATGGTTCTCCCTGGCTTTTTCCAGAGCCTCGACTCCGTCGGTTGCATAGTCGACATCGTAACCATCCCTGGTCAGCCAGAGGCCGATCAGCTCCGCCGTCTTCCTGTCATCTTCCACGACGAGAACAGTAGGCGACGGCTGGGTCGTGGCGTACTTCCCTTCGTCGACTGGGCAGGCGAGCTGGATCGCCTCCGGGGACGTGTCGGAATAACGCTCGACCCGGGTTGCGACAGGCAGGCCGCTCTCGGCCGGCAACGGCAGGGTGAAATAGAAAGTGCTGCCAAGGCCGATCCTGCTCTCGACCCAGATCTCGCCCTTCTGCAGCTCCACGAACTTCCTGGTCAGCGCCAGCCCCAGGCCGGTGCCCTCATACTGGCGCGATGAGGAGCCGTCGACCTGCTGGAACTCGGAGAAGATCCGTTCCTGGTCGGCCTCGGCGATGCCCACGCCGGTGTCGGTCACGGCAAAACGGGCCATGTTGCCCATCACCGATGCGTTGACCCTGACCGAGCCTCCTTCCGGAGTGAACTTCAGGGCGTTGCCGATCAGGTTGAAGAGTATCTGCTTGAACTTGGCGACGTCGGCGTAGACCGTGGTCAGGTGCTCGGAGACGTTGATCCCCAGGTCGATGTGGCGCTTGGCTGCCAGCGGCTGCATCGTGGATATTATCTCCTTGAGCGTCGTGCCTATATAGAATTCCTCGGGGATCAGCTGCATCTGCCCGGCTTCGACCTTTGCCAGGTCCAGCACGTCGTTGATCAGCTCCAGCAGGTGATGGCCGCTATTGACGATATTGTCACAGAACTCCGTCCGGTCGGAGTCGTCCATCTGGTTTGAGGGCGTGTCCCGGAGTACTTCCGAGAAGCCGATTATCACGTTCAGCGGTGTACGCAGCTCATGGCTCATGTTGGCCAGGAACTCGGACTTCATCCGGCTGGCCTGCTCCAGCTCGCGGTTGGCACTTTCCAGCTGGAGGGTGTGTTGCTCCACCGTTCCCGCCATCTCATTGAAAGCCTTCGACACGGCGCTGATCTCGTTTACCGGGTCTCCCTCGGGCACCCGCGCCGAATAATCGCCGCGACTGATGCGCGTGGATGCCTCGGTGAGCTTGGCCAGCGGCGCCAGGGCGGTAAGCCTGAGCAGCAGGACCAGGGTCCCTGCCACCAGCACGAAGGTGGCGCCCCCTACTATCAGCAGTATCTGGCGGCTGCGGCCCAGGCTCTCCTGGAGGCTGGTCGTGCCGATATCCACGCGGATGCCGCCGAGGTTGCCGCTCTGGTTCGGCGGAGCGGTGGTGCGCCCGTGGCACATCAGGCACTCGTCCTTGACCGGGATGGCGGCGACGTCGGTCATGTGGTCGTCAGCCGGCTCGCCGAATATCTCGTGAGGGTGGTCGCCGTCCATGACTGCGACTGCTTCCGGATCTACCACGGAGCCTATGGATTCCCGATTGGATGAAGCCCAGATGGTACCGTCAGTGGAAAGGATGTCGATGGAGCGGATGTTCTGCTGGCGGCTGAGGTTGTCGAGTGTCAGCTGGATGTGGCCGCGGTCGCTCCTCAGCATGTCCTGCTCCAGGCTGTTGAGGATCGTATCGGTAAGGGTCGAGGCGGTCTCCGAGAAGAGCTGGGTACTCGACTGTTTCTGGCTGGACAGCAGCGCCAGCGCCCCCATGCCTCCCACAAGCAGCATGACCGTGATGACATACAGCGGGATCTTTTGTTGCAGCTTCATGGCTGGAACGGATTCTATCACGCGTCGGCTTATCCGCGCTTGCTTTTCGGCACCGGAAGGCAGTTGTGATACTATATCCTTTCCCGCTATCCACGCGGGTTTCTGTTAAGGGACATTGCTAAACTTCGGGAACTGAATGGTCTGCGACAGGTCTGCGCGTCGCCGGACTTTTATTACTGACTTACTGGGAAAAGGTCAATGGAACTCCGTAGCGACGACATCACCAAAGGCATTATCAGGGCGCCACACCGGTCACTGCTGAAGGCCCTCGGGCTGAGCGACCGGGAGATGGGCCTGCCGTTCATCGGCGTAGCCAATTCCTTCAACGAGGTCATTCCCGGCCATATGCATCTGCGGAGCGTCACTGAAGCAGTCAAGGAAGGCATCTGGGCCGCTGGGGGCGTGCCGTTCGAGTTCGGCGGCATCGGCGTCTGCGACGGCCTTGCAATGAACCACGAGGGTATGCGATTCTCCCTGGCCAGCCGCGAGATCATCGCTGATGAGATCGAGGTCATGGCGATGGCTCACGCCTTTGACGGCCTGGCGCTGGTACCCAGTTGCGACAAGGTCGTCCCCGGCATGATGATGGGCGCGCTCAGGGTCAATATCCCCGCGATCGTCGTCAGTGGCGGACCGATGCTGGCTGGTGACCTGGATGGAACCAAGGTCGACCTCCATAATGTTTTCGAAGCCGTGGGCGCCGCGCTTACCGGCAAGATGAGCGAAGCGGAACTCACGCGCCTGGAGGACTGCGCCTGCCCCGGCTGCGGCTCCTGCGCCGGCCTCTTCACGGCCAACTCCATGAACTGCCTGACCGAGGCGCTTGGCCTGGCCCTGCCGGGGAATGGCACGATCCCCGCGGTCCACGCGGCCCGCATCAGGCACGCTCGCGAGACCGGCCGCCGCGCCGTCGAGCTGGCGCTGGAAGGTCTCAGGCCCCGCGATATCGTCGATACCCGTGCGGTCATAAACGCGCTCGCGGTCGATTCCTCCATGGGCTGCTCCACCAACACTGCTTTGCACATCGCCGCCATCGCCCACGAGGCGGGGGTCGGCTTCAGCCTGGCCGAAGTCAACGAGATCACCGCCAGGACTCCGCATCTCTGCTCTTTGAGCCCGGCAGGGGTCCATCATATGGAAGACCTGTACCGGGCGGGCGGCGTCCAGGCATTGATGAAGACGCTGCTTGACGCCGGCAAGCTTGATGGCTCGGCAATGACGGTCAGCGGCCAGAGCCTCAACGACCAGCTGGCGTCTGCCCGTGTAGCCGACACGGGGGTCATCCGCTCCATCGATAACGCCTACCACGAGACCGGCGGCCTGGCTGCCCTTTTCGGCAACCTGGCTCCCAACGGCGCGGTGGTCAAGGAATCAGCGGTCTCGCCGGAGATGTTGAAGCTTCGCGGCCCGGCTATCGTCTTCGAGAGCGAGCAGGAAGTCGAGGAAGCGCTGGAGGCGGGGAAGATAGTCGCCGGCAGCGTCGTCGTCATCCGCTACCAGGGCCCCAAGGGCGGACCGGGGATGCCGGAGATGCTCACGCCCACCGCGGCGATAGCCGGCGCCGGGCTCGACCATGCAGTCGCCCTCATCACCGACGGCCGCTTCTCAGGGGCCACCCGCGGTGCCAGTATCGGCCATGTCTCGCCGGAGGCTTTCGACGGCGGGCCGATCGCGCTCATACGCGATGGCGATGAGATAGAAATCGATATTCCGGGTAGAACTCTCAACCTGCTGGTCGACGAGGAAGAACTCGCCGCGCGCACGGCAGCCTGGCAGCCACGGGAACCTCGCTACCAGACGGGATTCCTGTCCAGATATGTTAAGCTAGTGAACGGCGCTGAGCGAGGCGCCGTCGTGGAATAGAATGGAGATTTTTTGAAGGGCTCGGAAGCGATAATCGAATCTTTGAAGGCGGCCGGGGTCGAGGTCGTCTTCGGCCTGCCCGGCGGCATGGTCATCCCGCTTTACGACGCCCTTTATGATTCTGACCTGAAGCACTTCCTGGTCCGCCACGAACAGGGCGCGGCCCACATGGCCGACGGCTATGCCCGCGCGACCGGCAAGGTCGGCGTCTGTATAGCGACGAGCGGTCCCGGCGCCACCAACCTGGTCACCGGCATCGCCAACGCCTACATGGACTCGACGCCCATGGTGGCCATCACCGGCCAGGCGCGCAGCGATCTCATCGGCACCGACGCCTTCCAGGAAGCCGACATCACCGGCATCACCGAGCCGATCGTCAAGCATAGCTACCTGATCAAGAATCCGAAGGATATCCCCCGGATCTTCAAGGAAGCCTTCTATATCGCCTCCACCGGCAGGCCGGGGCCGGTCCTGATCGACATCCCCGCCGACATGCAGTTGGCGGACATCGATTACAAGCCGGCCGGCAAGATCAACCTGCCCGGCTACAAGCCGACCCTCAAGGGCCACAAGAAACAGATAATCTCCGCGGCGAAAGCGATCGCGGCCGCTGAGAAGCCGGTATTCTACGCCGGAGGCGGCATCATCACAGCCGGCGCCGAGAAAGAGCTGCTAGCCATCGCCAAGCTGATGAAGATCCCGGTCACGACCACCCTGATGGGTCTGGGCTGTTTCCCCGAGGACAACGACCTTTCGCTGGGCATGCTCGGCATGCACGGCACCGGCTATGCCAACTACGCGGTCACCCATTCCGACCTGCTGATCGGCGTCGGCGCCCGCTTCGACGACCGCGTCACCGGCAAGCTGGCGACATTCGCCCGCCATGCCAAAAAGATCCATATCGACATGGACCCGGCCGAGATCAGCAAGAATGTCGCCATCGACATCCCCATCGTCGGTGACGCCAAGGATGTTCTCGCCGGTATCCTCGCCGAGCTCAAAAAGATGAAGCGCGAGCCGAAGAAGACCGCGGCCTGGACGGACCAGGTCATCGCCTGGAAGAAGAAGCATCCGCTGCACTACAAGGACGAAAAAGGCTCGATCATGCCCCAGTACGTCATCGAGGAGATCAATCGCATCACCAAAAGCGAGGCTATCCTCTGCACTGATGTCGGCCAGCACCAGATGTGGTCGGCGCTGTTCTACAAGCACATCAAGCCGCGGCACTGGGTCAGCTCCGGCGGCCTGGGAACCATGGGCTTCGGCTTCCCGGCGGCCATCGGCGCCAAGGTCGGCTGCCCCGACAAGACCGTCATCGATGTCGCTGGCGACGGCAGCTTCCAGATGAACATCCAGGAGCTGGCCACCGCCGTCTGCTACAACATCCCGGTCGTTGTCTGCATCCTCAACAACGGCTTCCTGGGAATGGTCCGCCAGTGGCAGGAACTTTTCTGGAACAAGCGCTATTCAGAGACGGTCATCGCCTGCCAGCCTGATTTCGCTGCTGTGGCCGAGGCTTACGGCGCGCTGGGGATCACCATCGACAATAAGAAAGACGTCGGCGACGCCATCCGCACGGCCATCAAATCGAAGCGGCCGGCGGTCCTCGACTTCCGGGTCAAGCAGGAAGAGAACGTCTTCCCGATGGTCCCGGCGGGCAAGTCCATCGACGAGATGATCGGCGGGCACAAGACATGAAGCACACACTCTCGGTTTTAGTCGAAAACAAGCCGGGCGTCCTCGCCAGGGTCGCCGGCCTGTTTGCACGGCGCGGCTTCAACATCAATTCGCTGGCTGTCGGTATCACCGAAGATCCCGACGTCTCCCGTATGACCATCACAGTCGACGCCGAGGAACACCCTATCGAGCAGGTGACCAAGCAGCTGCACAAGCTGATAAATGTCATCAAGATAACCGATCTCGACCCGGAGCGGACCGTAGCCCGCGAGCTGGCGCTGATCAAGGTAAAGTCCGATACCAAGTCCCGCGCCGAGGTGATGCAGCTCGCCGAGATATTCCGGGCGCAGATCCTCGATGTCAGCCGCAAGACGATCACTATCGAGATAACCGGCACCTATGAGAAGCTTGACGCGTTCGAGCAGCTGCTCCAGCCTCACGGAGTAGTCGAGATCGTGCGCACCGGCCGCATAGCCATAGAGCGCGGCGAGAAATAACAACTTTGAAGCAGCGGGCGGCGCGGCTTGTATGCCGGCGCCGCCGCGACACGTAAAGGAGACAAATGTATTACGACAAGGATGCGAATCTCGACCTCATCAAAGACAAGACCGTCGCCGTCATCGGCTACGGAAGCCAGGGGCACGCCCACTCGCTGAACCTGCACGAGTCGGGCGTCAAGGTCATCGTCGGCCTCCGCAAGGAGAGCTCCAGCTGGAAGGAAGCCGAAGCCGCCGGTCTGAAGGTCATGAAAGTCGACGAAGCCGCGAAGGCCGCCGACATGATCATGATCCTGACTCCTGACCATTCCCAGGCCAAGACTTACAGGAAGAAGATCGAGGACGGCCTCAAGCCCGGTAATGTGCTCATGTTCGCCCACGGCTTCAACATCCATTTCAACCAGATCGTCCCGCCGGCAGACGTCGATGTCGTCATGGTCGCCCCCAAGGGCCCCGGCCACCTGGTCCGCAGGCAGTATCAGGAAGGCCGCGGAGTCCCGGCGCTGATCGCAATCCATCAGGATGCCAGCGGTAAGGCGCAGGATCTCGCCCTGGCTTACGCCAAGGGAATCGGCGCCACCCGCGCCGGAGTCATAGAGACCAATTTCGGGGAAGAGACCGAGACCGACCTCTTCGGCGAGCAGGTAGTCCTCTGCGGTGGCGCCAGCGAACTGGTCCGCGCCGGTTTTGAGACCCTGGTCCAGGCTGGCTATCAACCCGAGATCGCCTATTTCGAATGCCTGCATGAGCTCAAGCTGATCGTCGACCTCATGTATGAGAAGGGCATCACCGGCATGCGCTACAGCATCTCCGACACCGCCGAGTACGGCGACATCACCCGGGGCAAGCGCATCATCACCGATGAGACCCGCGCCGAGATGCGCAAGATCCTCAAGGAGATCCAGAACGGCGAGTTCGCCAGCGAGTGGATCCTCGAGAACAAGGCCGGCCGCCCCAGCTTCAACGCCGTCCAGCGGCGCGAGGCATCGCACCAGATTGAGATCGTCGGCAAGAAGCTCCGCGGCCTGATGAGCTGGATTGAAGACGGCGAGATGGGCGGAGAAGAAGTCTAGATCTCTCGCGGCAATCAGATATTTGACAACACAAAACTACTAACAAGACAAACGGGAAGCAATCCATGATCAAGAAATTCCTGATGACTCCGGGACCGACCCAGATACCTTCCGAGGTGCTGCTGGCGTCGGCCCAGCCGATCATCCATCACCGCACGGGCGCCTACTCAGACCTGTTCGCCCGCGTCAATGAGAACCTCAAGTACGTCTACCAGACGCAGAACGAAGTCATCTCTTTCGCCTCGTCGGGCACCGGTGCCATGGAATCAGCCGTGGTCAACCTCTGTTCGCCTGGTGATAAGGTGCTCATCGCCTCCTGCGGCAAGTTCGGCGAGCGCTGGCGAGACCTCTCACAGGTCTACGGCCTTGATTATGATTACCGCGAATACGAGTGGGGGACAGCTGTGATCCCGGGCGATATCGAGGCGGCTCTTGCCGCCGACCCGGACATCAAGGCGGTCTTCGTCACCCACAGTGAGACTTCGACCGGCGTGGTCAACGACATGGAGGCCATCGGCGCCGCCGTGGCCAAATCCGATGCCGTGCTGGTTTCCGATTCAATCAGCGGCATGGGCTCGTCCGAGATCAAGACCGACGCCTGGGGCATCGACGTGGTAGTCGCCGGTTCCCAGAAAGCTTTGATGATCCCGCCGGGGCTGGCCTTCGTCAGTGTCAGCGCCAAGGCCTGGGCTCTGGTGGAGAAGTCCACCCTTCCCAAGTATTACTTCGACTGGACCAAGGCCCGCAAGGCCCTGGCCCAGGACAAGCCGACAACCGCTTTCACTCCGGCAGTATCGCTGGTCGTCGGCCTCGACAAGGCACTTTCCATGATCCGTGAAGAGGGTCTGGATAACCTGTTCCAGCGGCATATCACCCTGGGCCGGGCCACCCGCGCCGCGGTCAAGGGCCTCGGCCTGACCCTGTTCTCGCCCGATGATGACCGCTGCAGCTCGGTGACATCGGTGCTGGTCCCCGAGGGAGTCGACGAGGGCAAATTGCGCACCCTGACCCGCGACAAATACGGAGTGCAGATGGCCGGCGGCCAGGGGCATATCAAGGGCAAGATCTTCCGCATCGGACATTGCGGCTATTACAACTACACTGACATCATCGTCGCCATCACGGCGCTGGAGCTGGCCCTGAAGGAACTGGGGCATCCGGTAGAACTCGGCTCCGGGGTATCCAAGGCGCAGGCGGTGTTCGGGGAGGAGATGGTTTGAGCGCAGCTAGCAGGAGTAAAAGCGCGAGCAAGGGCAAGGGCGCCACGGCGGCGAAAAAGTCCGCGGTAAAAAAGTCTACGGCGAAGAAGTCAGCGGCAGCCGCAAAGGCGAAGAAGCCCGCGACAAAAAAGTCAGCGGTGAAAAAGACTTCAGTGAAGAAATCCGCGGCATCAAAAGCCGCAAAGCCGCTCGTCCTGGTCAAGGAGAAGATCGCCCAGAGCGGCATCGATCTGCTCAAGAAGGAATTCAACGTCGACGTCCGGCTGGACATGGACCAGGCCCAGCTCAAGAAGGAGATCGGTAAATACAACGCCATCATCATCCGCAGTTCCACCCGGATGACAAAGGAGATCATCGAAGCCGCTGACAACCTCAAGGTCATCGGCCGCGCCGGTATCGGCGTCGACAACGTGGACGTCAAGGCGGCCACCAAGAAGGGCATCATCGTCGCCAATGCCCCCCAGAGCAACATCGTCGCGGCGGCGGAGCACACCATCGGCCTGTTGCTGGCCCAGAGCCGCAATATCGCCCAGGCCAACAGCTCGCTCAAGGACGGCAAGTGGGAGCGCTCAAGCTTCGGCGGAGTCGAAGTAGCCGACAAGGTGCTTGGCGTCATCGGCTTCGGCCGCATCGGCGTGCTTGTCGCCCAGCGTGCCCGCGGCCTGAAAATGAAAGTGATAGCTTACGACCCCTTCGTCAGCGCCGCCCGCTTTGAGGAACTCGGCGTCGAGGGCGCTGACAAGATAGATGACCTTTACAAGCAGGCGGACTTCATCACCGTCCACCTTCCCAAGAGCCCCGAGACCGAAGGTTTCGTCGACGAGGCTGCCTTTAAAAAGATGAAGAAGGGCGTCCGTATCATCAACTGCGCCCGTGGCGGCATCGTCAAGGAAGAAGCCCTGGTCAAGGCGCTCAAGTCAGGCAAGGTCGCCGGCGCCGCCATCGACGTCTTCGTCAAGGAGCCGCCGGTAGGCAATCCGCTGCTCGACTTCGATAACGTCATTGCCACGCCGCACCTCGGCGCCTCCACCATCGAGGCCCAGGACCGCGCCGGTACCATCATCGCCGAGCAGGTCGCGGCGGCGCTCAACAACCAGTTCGTCAGCAACGCCGTCAACATCGCCCCGGTCAGCCCCGAGGAGATGAATGTGGTCCGTCCGTTCCTGCCACTCTGCGAGCAGCTGGGACGTCTCATCACCGAGATAGCCGACGGGCCGCTTGAGAGCTTCGACATCACCTACCAGGGAACCCTGGCGGACTACAACACCAAGCTTCTGACAGTCGCCTTCTTCAAGGGCGCGCTGGAGGGAAAGGTAGAGGACACGGTCAACTACGTGAACGCCGAGGGCATCGCCGAAGAGCGCGGTATCCAGGTAACCGAATCCAAGAAACGCCAGGCCGTCGACTTCACTAACGTCATCACGGTGGTCTCGAGCGACAAGCGCGGCAAGCTGACTGTAGGAGGAACTACCATCGGGCCGAAACATCGCCCCCGATTCGTCAAGATCTACCGCCACGACATCGACATCGAGCCGGGCCAGTACATGGCTTTCTTCCGTTATGACGACGTGCCGGGCATGATCGGCCGGGTCGGCACCCTGCTGGGCAGCCGCGGTATCAACATCGCCAACATGAACGTTGGCCGCAAGAAGCGTGAAGGCAAGGCGGTCATGTCCGTGACCCTGGACAAGCCGATCCCCGAGGACGTGCTCAAGGAGATCAAGGCCGAGCCCGGCTTCGACGACATCACCTTCATCACGTTCGCCTGAGCCAGTCAGGACCCCCCAACCAGGGGGACACATTACTTAATTACTAATTAAGTACACACATAGAATGCATCGAGAGGGCGGCCGAAGGCCGCCCTCTCGTTTTTTTACAGTCAGGAGTCTAAGCCGCTACGGCAGGACCGTGAACGTTGAGTTCGGCCCTTCCTTGATGGCTCCGTCGCTCGCATTGACGATGGCCTTGTAGGCATAGTTGCCGGCGAGGCCGGGAGCTGCTGTCGCGGCCGCCCAGGTTGTGATGTTGTTGACTGTCGGCCCCCGCACCAGCTCGACTACCATGGGCGCGCGGCCGTTGATATCCATCTTCACGCTGTTCACGTTACCCTTGGTCCTCACCGTAAGGGCGATCGGGCCGCTACGTTCCACGGTCGTCGGATTTATCGACTGTTCTACGATCTCGACTCCGACGCCTGGCTGCGGTTCGACCTGGGTGATCGTCTGTACGTTGGTCACTGTGGCCACCGACTGGGTCTGTGCCTGGGTCGGTGTCGTCGCAGTCGGCGTTGTCTGGGTAGCCGTGGGAGTCGTAGCGGTCGAGGTCTTGTCCTCGTCCGACTTCATGCCCAGGAAGTAGGCAGCGGCGATGGCTGCGATGACCAGCACCGCCACTATCCCGATGGTCATGTACCGTTCTCTTTTTGTGAGCGCCACGATTGCCTCCCTGTAGGATTTCCGGCCATGCCGGCACTAGGTCCGGATATGACCTGCGACTTTTTGCTACATTTCGCCCGCAGCCAGCCTTATCCTGCCACGGAGCGCGCCGGGCAGGATCCGGCAGCCTGATATGTGACCCCGCGGCACGACTCCGGGACACGACCCCAGGGACCGACCCCAGGGCACGATCCTAGGGCACGACCTCGAACGGTAGCAGGCTGGCGGACAGCCCGCCGGCGTCGGGAAGGACCTCGGTGCCATCGCTGGCGATGGCTCTGGCTCCGAAGCGCCAGCCACCGACCATCGGTGGCGCAGTAGTCACGGCCGACCAGGTAGTGATGCCGCCCGAAGTCGGACCCGCGACCAGGTTCACAGTCTGAGACACCGAGCCAGATGGCCCCGTGAGCCCCATGATGACCGCCGTTGCTTCTCCCTCGACTGTGACCGTGCAGGCCAGTGGAGCTCCCGCACTCACGGTGTTCGGCACCACGTTGTAGTCGATTATCCTCAAGGGCATGACCGGCTCGGGAGCTGGCGAAGGCTCGGGTTCCGGTTTCGGCGATGGCGGCACTTCCACCGTCGTATCCATGCCGGTGTTGCCCGCAGGCGATGTGGAGGAACCGGTACTGGTCTTCGCAGTAGTCCCATTGGAAGAGGTATCCTGCTTCTCATCGCCGCCGCAACCGCCCGCGCCAACTGCGAATACGGCCAGGATCAAGACGAGTATGGCTATAAAAAGCAGTGATACCGCCTGATGCCGATCGAGTCGCGCATGTGATTTTCGGGAACCGCTGTTCATGTCTTCCCCTTTGTCTGTTTGCTGAGTGTTCGTCTGTTGTCCGTTTTTTCCTGCCAGCATGAGTCCGGCGTTAAGGCTTTCACTACTATGATGGTCTCAGAGGCGAAAACTTACGCCCTGCTGCCGCTATGTCCTGCCATAATGCCCCGCCAGTCGACCGGCCGCAATGATTAAGAAACCGGCCATGCGGCTATATAAAGGAATCAGAAGCCCTGAATAGATAATCAGAGCTCCGAAAGGCGATCCAGCTTATCCGCGCCTCAATAAAGACTGTGTCCGGTTGCTCTATATTCGGCCGTGTCCGGTGTGATATCTTATTAGGCGTTATCCGGCCCTTGAAGTTCCCTGGAGGGATTGTAATGGCACCCAAGAAGCACAACCCGTTTGCAGATTTCGAACGGCTCAGTTCCGAGATCGAGGAGATGTTCTTCCGCTTCTACGGCGGCCCGCGCCTGCGGGTGATGAAAGGCGGCTCCTTCCAGCCGCTGGCCGACGTCTATTACGTCAAGGAGACCAATTCCGTCATCGTCAAGCTCGAGATCGCAGGCATCTCGCCCGACGACGCCCGCCTCACGGTTCAGGACAAGACCCTGATAATCGAAGGCTCACGTGTAGATCCCAAGCAGGAAGGGCAGAAGGTCTACCAGCAGATGGAAATCGACTACGGACATTTCAAGCGCAAGATCATGCTCCCGGTCACGGTAGACGCCGATAACGCCCAGGCCAGCTACCTGGATGGCTTCCTGACCATAGAGCTGCCGGTGGCGGACAAGTCCGCATCGGCCATCAACCTGCCAATCACCGTCAAGGATAAAGAATAATGGAAGGCAGCATGACCGACTCCCCCCATATCATCAAGCCGGTTGACAAGATCCCGGATACCCTGCCGATCCTGCCGCTGCGTGAGACCGTCGTCTTCCCCGAGACGGTGACGCCGCTGGCCGTCGGCCAGGAGCGTTCGGTGAAGCTGATCGACGACGTCCTGCACAAGGACAAGATGATCGGCCTGGCCACCATCCGCAACCCCGAGGTCGAGACCGCCGGACCGGACGACATCTTTGAGATAGGCACCGCCGCCATCATCCACAAGATGCTCAAGGTGCCGGACGGTTCGCTACGCATCCTCGTCCAGGGTGTCAAGCGTATCCGAATCGTCAAATACAAGAAATCCGATCCCTATCTGATCGCCAAGGTGGCGCCGCTGGAAGACAAGGTCGAGATGACCAAGGAAGTCGAGGCGCTCTCGCGCAACCTTCAGAACGTCTTCACCAAGATCATCGGGCTGGTCCCGTACCTGCCGGAAGAGCTGCAGATGGCGGCGTCCAACGTCGATGACCCGAGCGCCCTCTGTTACCTGATCGCCTCGGCGATCAAGATCCGGACCGAGGAGAAGCAGGACCTGCTCGAAGAGATCGACGTCGAGAAGCGTCTGCGCAAGCTGACCGTCATCCTCAACCGCGAGCTCGAGGTCTTCGAGCTGGGCAGCAAGATCCAGAACGACGTCCAGAGCGAGATGGACAAGAACCAGCGCGAATACTTCCTGCGCCAGCAGATGAAGGCGATCCAGGAGGAGCTGGGGGAGACCGACGAGATCGCCGCCGAGGTCAACGAGCTGCGCGCTCAGATAGACGAGCTGCAGCTGCCGGAGGAAGTCGACCGCCAGGCCCGCCGAGAGCTGGACCGCCTTTCGAAGATGCAGCCGGCCGCCGCCGAGTACTCGGTCATCCGTACTTATCTCGACTGGCTGATCACCATCCCCTGGAACCGGGGCACCGAGGACATCCTCGACATCGTCCGGGCCCAGCAGGTGCTCGACGAGGACCATTATGACCTGGAGAAGGTCAAGAACCGCATCCTGGAATATCTCTCAGTCGCCAAGCTGAAGAAGGACATGGCCGGGCCGATCCTCTGCTTCGTCGGGCCTCCCGGCGTCGGTAAGACCTCGCTGGGCCACTCGATCGCCCGCGCCCTGGGGCGGAAGTTCATCCGCATCTCCGTCGGCGGCGTCCGTGACGAGGCTGAGATCCGCGGTCACCGGCGCACCTATATCGGCGCCATGCCCGGCACCATCATCAGGGCCATCCGTGACTCCGATTCCAACAATCCGGTCTTCGCCATCGACGAGATGGACAAGCTGGGCGCAGATTTCCGCGGCGATCCGTCATCGGCTCTGCTCGAAGTGCTCGATCCGGAACAGCACTTCAGTTTCCGCGATCATTATCTCGACCTTCCGTTCGATCTGAGCCGGGTGCTCTTCATCGCCACGGCGAACATGCTCGATCCCATCCCGCCGGCGCTCCGCGACCGCATGGAGGTCATCGAGCTCTCCGGATACACCGAGGAAGAAAAGCTTCATATCGCTAAAAAATATTTGATCAGCAAGCAGACCGAGGCGAACGGCCTGGGCCCGAAGCGGATCTCTTTTACTGACAAGGCTATTCTAAGGATAATCCAGGATTACACCCGCGAGGCTGGCCTGAGGAATCTCGAGCGCGAGATCGGTTCGGTCTGCCGCAAGGCAGCCCGCGAGATCGCCGAGGGTAAAAAGGGCAAGTTCAAGATCGACGAGAAAGCAGTGGAGAACTATCTGGGCAAGAAACGCTACTTCTCCGAGGCGAAGCGGATGACCTCTGAGCCCGGCGTGGCCACCGGCCTCGCCTGGACCACCAGCGGCGGCGACATCATCTTCATCGAAGCCACCAGCATGCACGGCAAGGGCGGTCTGACGCTTACGGGCCAGCTGGGCGACGTCATGAAGGAATCGGCCCAGGCGGCGCTTTCGTGGGTGCGTTCTCATTCAGACGAGCTCGGCATCCCCAAGGATTATTTCCAGGAACACGACATCCACGTGCACGTGCCCGCGGGCGCGGTGCCCAAGGACGGCCCCTCGGCCGGCGTCACCATGACCACGGCGCTGGCCTCGCTGGCCATCGGCAAGTCGGTGGCTTCCAATGTGGGCATGACCGGTGAGGTGACCCTGAGCGGCAAGGTACTGCCCATCGGCGGGCTCAAGGAGAAAGTGCTGGCGGCGCGCCGGGCGGGCCTGGACACCATCATCCTGCCGAGCGAGAACGAGAAGGATCTGGATGACGTCCCCGAGCACCTTCGCAAGACCATGAAGTTCATCCCGGTGGAAGAGGTGCATGAAGTGCTGGCGGCGGCGCTGCTGGACCATTCGCTGAAAATGAAGAAGAAACGTGTGACTGGGGGCAGGAAGCCGGCGGCCGCCGGTAAAACCGCAGGCTCCCGAAAAGCGAAGGGCTCCGTCAAGTCCATCAGCAAGGCTTCTGGCAAATCCGCCAAAGCCAGGGCTACCGGCAAGACAGCCAGAAAAGCCTCTGGCAAAGGCGCGGGCAAGGTGAGCAACCTAAAGAAGGCTGCTTCACCGGTAAAGGCAGCAGGCCGCAAAAAGGCATCCCCGAAGAAATAACACGCAGTCCAGGTTTCGGTGGGCTCCCGGCCGCAGCTTTTACAATTCTTCATCTCCATCTTACATTTCCATTACATTAGGCAAATAGAATCCTGCCGTCCCCCAGTGATGCGGATCCCCCAGTGATGCGGAATTGTAAAAGTTCGAGCTGTGGAGGTGCGGATGTCCGCAAAGAAGAACCTGGTTATCGATCTCATCGCTTTTGTCAGTCTGCTGGTCGTTCTCGATCCCCGTCTCACCGGTATTGCCGTACACGAATGGCTCTCTATCGCGTTTGCGGCGCTGCTGGTATTACACCTGCTGATACACTGGACCTGGCTTGCTAGCGCGACCAGGCGCTTCCTTAAGGCCATGCCTCTGACCCGCTGGAAGTTCGTGCTCAACAGCCTGATCTTCGCCGGATTCACCATAGCCATGATGAGCGGTTTTATGGTCTCGGAAAGCATAATCGAACTGTTCGGGATGCGCCGCTCGGCTAACTTCAGCTGGCGCGAAGTCCACGAGATCTCATCTAACCTCACCCTGCTACTTACCGGAATCCACGTGGCGCTCAACTGGGGCTGGCTGAAAAAGGCTTTCAGGAATGTTTTGCCTGCGCAGTTCAAACGGCATCAAGCAACGTCTCCGGCGCAGCTTGTGCCGGTGTCAGTAAGTGATAATCGGGAAAGCGAGAGGTAGATAAATGGGGAAGATCCTGACAAGGACCGTGATCGTCATGCTGGTAGCCGGTATCATCTCGGCTGCAACATATTATGCTGTGCCGGTAAGCTCTGAGCCGCAGAGGGCTCGCGGAACCGCCTCTGAAACTGCGCTCGTCGCAGAAGCGGATGGAGTAGAAATGCTGGCCTCTGAATCGGCTGACAGCCAGAGGGACGAATTCCATGCCAGTCCAGATGGCGAACGCAATGGCCGCCATGGGGAGTTTTCCATCGCGGGCGGCCTCGGAGGGTTTCTCAAGAACGGCACGCTGTTCGCAGTGGCGGTACTCGGTGCTATCGGCATCCGCAGATGGCGAGGCGGCAAAACAGTAAAATCAATCTGATAATCCAGAAAGAACACCTGCATCACTGCAAGCTTTCATATAGTCGGGCCGCGAAACTATAGATGGCGACAAACAAGCCGCTGCTTGTCTTCCCACCTATACTCCTCTATAGTCAGTCAGACTCGTAAAGTGCGAGTCACAATGGTTTGAGTGCTGGTAGGTTCTTCTCCGAGGAATTCGAGTACTTTTACCCGAGTTGTTGGGAGGAGGAAGTATCTTGTCAGAAGGAACAGTAAAATGGTTCTCCGATCAGAAAGGCTTCGGCTTTATTGAGCAGGAGAACGGAAACGATCTGTTTGTACACTTTTCTGAGATCAAGAGCGAGGGTTTCAAGACTCTAGCCGAAGGCCAGAAAGTGACGTTCGATGCAGCTGAAGGTCCCAAGGGACCGCAGGCGACGAATGTGAACATCAGCATGTAATTGTCACAAAAGTGATGATCATCGGGTCCTCCTTCGGGAGGGCCCTTTTTTTATGGATTTCCTCGGTCTTTTTTGCTTATATTCCTGCTGTTATCACAAAGACTTCCTACCCGCCCGCAACCGCCGGAACAATACTGACCTCGGCGCCATCAGCCACCTCGGTCTCCATCCCATCGGCAAAGCGGATGTCGTCGCCATCGATGTAGATGTTGATGAAGCGGCGCACCTCGCCGTTGTCCAGCAGGCGTTCGGCGATGCCCGGGTTCAGGTTCTCCAGCTCCATGATGATGCCGCCGATGGTGCCGGGATCCATCTCGATCATTCCTTCGCCGCCGGTCAGCTGCCTGAGCTGTGACGGTATCCTTACTTTAACGCTCACGGTGTTGCTCCTTTCAGGTCTGCCGGACGCTGTTCGCGACTCCGGCTTCCCGGTCCCGGATGGGGGAATCCGGTCATGATTTGATGACTTCTCCCAGTACATCTTCCTCGAACTGGGAATAACTTGGGTCGATCTGGAACGTACTTATCGTGTCCGCAACGGCGTCCAGCGTCTTGAGGCCGTCGCCGGTTATATACAGTACTGTCTCGTCGTCGGGATAGATCTTGCCGGCCGCAGCCAGTTTGGCGAGCACAGCGGTGGTGACACCGCCAGCCGTCTCGGTAAAGATGCCGGTCGTCTCCGCCAGAAGCTTGATGCCGTCGACTATCTCCTGCTCGGTGACGCTCTCGATGGAGCCGCCGGTCTCGCGGACGACTTCGAGCGCGAAGATGCCGTCCGCCGGGTTGCCGATGGCAAGCGATTTGGCGATGGTGTCCGGTTTCACCGGCTTCACGTGCTCGGCTTCCTCGGCGTAAGCTGCCGCCACCGGGCCGCAGCCCAGCGCCTGGGCGCCGTGTACCGAGGGAGCCTTGCGCCTGATCAGCCCGACTTCGCCCAGCTCCCAGAAACCCTTGTGTATCTTCGTCAGCAGTGAACCGGAAGCCACCGGGGTGACGACCTTGTCAGGAGCCCGCCAGCCCAGCTGTTCCGCGGTCTCGAACGCCAGCGTCTTCGAACCTTCGGCGTAATACGGCCGCACGTTCACGTTGACGAAAGCCCAGTTTTTCTCGGAAGCGATCTCGGTGCAGAGGCGGTTCACGTCGTCATAGTTGCCGTTGACCTTGACTACATTGACTCCGTAGATGGCTGTGGCGATTATCTTCTGGATCTCCAGGTTGGCCGGCACGAAGACGAAGGCCTCGGTGCCTGATGCCGCCGCGTGGGCGGCGACGCTGTTGGCCAGGTTGCCGGTGGAGGCGCAGGCGACCACCTCGAAGCCCATCTCCAGGGCCCGCTGCAGCGCCACGGATACGACCCGGTCCTTGAAGGAGTGGGTGGGGTTGGCGGTATCGTTCTTGACCCAGAGCTTCTTGAGCCCCAGTTCCGCCGCCAGCCGGTCGGCTTTGATCAGCGGTGTGAATCCGGCCTGCAGATCGACCGCGGGCTTGTCGTTCACGGGAAGGAAATCCTTGTAACGCCAGAGGGATGGCGGACCATGGCTGATGCGCTCCTTTGTGGCCCGCCGGCGGATCTTCTCATAGTCGTAGGCGACCTCGAGCGGTCCGAAGCAGAATTCGCAGACGAACAGCGCTTTCAGCGGATAGGTTCGCCCGCATTCCTTACACTTCAGATTTTCGGCGGTAGTTGCCAAAACAGACTCCTATTTGGCGATGGCGCAAGTGGGGAACTCCAGAGGCGGGCTCACAGCGTGCCGATGGCACAGTATTGCCCACCGGGCGGGGCATCAAAAAAACCTCCGCACGGTGATGTGGCAGAGGCTTGCACAGGTTATAACCTATAGCCACATCTTCCAGACCGGTAAGGTCTGCAGGAGTTGGCACCTTGCATGCTTGGGTCCGAAGACACCTTACCGCAGGTTGCCGAGGCTTCACAGGGCCAGTCCCTCCACCTCTCCAGATGCGCACAACGCGTGTACAGTTGTAGCTTTAGGAGTCTAACAAGCAGGCGCGGGGCAAGTCAAGCCATAGCTGGGATAGGAGATAGGGGGGCGCAAAAGTGCACCCCTTACCCGGGGCAGTATATTCAAGCTGCCCGCAGATGCGCCCGGATGCCTAATCTATTTTTTTATATTAATTAAGCGCGTAATTATTTCTATTTTTATGTGTTCAGGTATGTTTGGATTTTTAGAAATTCTTTCTAACCGTTCCTCAAATCTATCATTCTTAACTTTAAACAATGCATTTATTAAAGTGAGAAACAGCGCGGTAAGTGCGCAGATACCAATGGTGTACCAGTTTGTTTCAAATAGCTTAAAGAAAATAATTGGCCTTGTTTCTTCATCTGACCAATTTAATTCAAAATGAAATACAAATGTTAGTAAGGCCCCCCCAATAAGAATCGAATATAACTTTATTTTTAGATTCATGAAAGACGGCAATTTAATTCTCCTCATTATTAAGTTCTATGTCAGAATCGGAAATAGTTTCTCCAATTTTATTGAAACCAAGATAATTCTTTTGAAATGATATATCGATCATTGATTCGTATCTTCTTTTTTCCATATTTGATAAATAACTTCCGGCGCTCAGAAAAATGCCCAAGCTGATAAAAAACATCAAATTAATGGAAGATGCTATAAGAGTAATCAGTATAAGAATCAGAATGGTAGTTAGAGACAGTATGGGCCATTCATATCTCCAAAAATGTGCATTGAATACTTCTCTTTTTATAACCATTTCAAAATAAGATGATTTCATTAAACAGCTTCCTATCTTTTTGTGAGCGTCAGGGAAAGTCGGAGCGGTTCATAAAGACACTTTCTACATCAGATAGCAGTTACTATTTCCTGCCAGAAAAAAATATACTGCCCCCACTTTGGTAGGCTTGTCCTTAGGTATAGACTCAGTGCTCTTTATCTTTTGGTGGATTCGGATCATGTCCGGGAGGAATAGTATCTTTACTTCGAATCTTTCCATTCAAGCCCTTTATCGTAAGCTCGCCACCACCCTGATTTTGGAGCATTGATTTTGCGGCTTGTTCCGCATCTTTTTGTGTTCGATGAAGACTAGATGCCTTCGAAGCGCTGTTTAGCTTGTTTTCCCAAGCGCCATCTGAACGTTTTGACACTGTTCTGTTTTTATTTCCAGCCATCACATACCTCCTTCATTATTTTTTTGGGGCGTTCCATATTTTCCCTTTACTGCACAACTCAATTCTTCCAAGTTTAGATATACATGTTGTTTTTTGTAAGAAAAGACGCTCAAAATCTCGGCAAATTTTCAAGATTATCATTCTCTTGTCTATTAGCATCTGTTCGAATATATTTTTTCCCATTTACATTGATGATTTCAACATCTGAGCCTTTTTGCCATTGTTTATCTTTCTTTATAATTGTTACGAGTGTTACCCCTGTTTCTAAAGCAGCGATAACGTTCTCTCGTAGCACATCCTCAGGATCACCAAATGTTTCTCCCAAGTCTTCCCTTACACGCGCCTTGATGATATGAGTTTCAGGTTCATTGTATTGAACATGAGTAATTCCAAAGTCCGCCCATTTTTCCATGATAAGGCCTCTCTTATAGCTGATTTTAGCTATCCATCGATGATTCAATCATTTGAAAGTAACCGTGTCAAAATAATCTTTAAGCTTCTAGAACACACTTATTTATCCGATTCACCCTGTATAATTTCTTGAACCAGATCAAATCAAAGAGATAGAATCAGATCAAAGTTGAAATATGAGCGAAAAACTAAAAACTGAAGATGACAGCCTCGACCTCGTTTTTGAGGAATCGAGAGCCCAGCTAAATAGCCAATTTGAGCAGATTCATCAGATTAATGGACGAGCTCAAATGCTCGTTACGTTTTCGGGAGTCTACCTAGCGGCACTGATCGCCGTGGGACGCTATCTTTTCATTCCGGCGACGATTCTTTCAACAATTCTTGGAAGTGTGGCAGTTGCAATCTACATAGTCGAAAGCTTCTTTGCTTATCGCGGTTACAAGGTTAGGGATTTTGAGAGAGACCCTAATCTTGAGAAACTGAATAAGAGTTATGCGGAAAGAACTAGCAGATACACAAAACAACAATTAATTCTTAATTGGAGCAAGAATCATAAGAAGAATATCGCAGTAATTAAAAGGAAATTAAAGAATTTAAACCGAGCTCTTTTCCTTCTCTTTTTTGAAACGGTGTATCTAGCAATAATTCTAATGGTTTTATCTTCGTTTAAGGGAGGTGATTAAATGATGGATGATAAAGATGAGGCTCCAGAAGAACCTGATCCCGAACTTTCTAATACGGTTGAATTAAATGATGATGAAGGAGGTATTAAGTTAAAGTGAATGAAGAAAAGGAAGAACCTGAAGAACCAGAACCAAGCGAGCCTGATCCTGACTTAACACACATCATTACAGAAGACGATAAACCGGCTACCGAGAAACGTTCGGAGTAAAAATTGATGCTGGGGGGATTAATCACTGCCTTAAAAATACGCCTTCACCAGAAGGCGTATTTTTTATGTGTGCGATTATTCTCTGTAACCCAATAAATGTAGCCCTTATCTCTTAAATCTTCTTCTAATTGCTAATAGGGAAAGTGCAATAAATATCGGGCCAAGAATTGCCCATGAGACCGCTATCAATCGACTCCAATTACTTATTAGACTAATGTCTTCTGGTCGTTGAAGAATTGCTACTTGTAATCCATACAGCATAGTTCTCGAAAAAAACGACCAGGATAAATCCATTCTTTGTTCGTCTACGGTTGCACCAGCTATTAGTATTAACAATGCAAAGACAGGCAATCCAAGTATCAAAAATAGGATTGGACGAAGCCATTTCTCACCGTAATAACTGACTAACATGTATGCCGAGAGCAACCATCTCTCAGGCTGCCATGGCTTACGAAGGCTTTTCTTAAATTCCATTTCGCCGATGTGAAAATCCCCAGCCGTTTCGTAATCAGCACGGCTTTCGCAACTATGCTTTAGTTGACGATAAAGTATTTCGAGCGAATTTTGTATCGATGAGTCTCTGCGGATTTCGATTCCATTCTTTTTCCAATACTCTTGGTCGTCTTCATACAGTCTTTTCCTTTTAAAAATCCACCTTCCCTTTTCGGGCCACTCAACATCCTCAAAACTGAAATTTGTTACATCCGTATATAGAAACTTTGTCTTTGACAGATCAAGACATCGAAATACGATATTTGATTCATTCTGAAGATTCAGGTATCTGAAATCTGCCTCTTTACAAAAATATTGGTCCTCTGGACTGTAAGGCTTCATTTTCTGAAAAATTCCTTTTCTTAAGAAATTAGATTTCGTAAATTCTACAGAATCTTCGAAGCGCGCATTAGTAAAGTCTGCGACGTCTGCAAATAGTACGTTCTGAAAAATTGTTTCTTTGAAAAATTTAGAATTCGTAAAATCAAGTTTCTGAAACTCTGCTTTTCGGAATATTGCCACATCATGAAAATTTGCATCCTCAAAATAGGCTTCATCACGAAATTTCACATAATCAAACCTTGCTTCACCCAAGAACTTTACATAACGGAACGACCCACCTTGGTCAAAACATTCTCCCATCACTGCCTTTGAAGAAAAGGTAGTATCGCGAAAGCCAGCACTCCCTCGGAACTTTGCATAGAAATAAACTTCCCCATTAAAGGCTGCACTTGAGAAATTTGCACCTTTTTGAAATTCAGTTTCAATAAAATATGCGTCATCTAAAAAAATGGTATTAAAGAATTGGCAAGCGCCAATAAATTTGGAATTAGAAAAAGCAACTTTACCTCTAAAAATGGCGTTCTTAAAAGTTACTTCTGGTAACTGACTATTTACGAAATATTCAACGGGAAAGTCTTTTGGGAAAACGAACCCACTAAAATTCCATGAACGTGGATTTCCTTCTTGTAATCTTCGCAGCTCGCCTAGAAAGTGTTCAAAAGTTTTTTGCGGATCATCATCATGAAATAAGCAGAAACCGTTTTCTGTAACAGCTTTTCGCCAACATCCATCCGCATGACATTGTTGTTCATTCATATGATCGCTATTGGAGTAATAATATTTTGCCTTCTAATTCTTAATGACCGAGACCAATGCGTTATTTCTATTACAAACTGTTCCTTTTGCCATTTTAATTTGACTTAGTAACCTTATCACTTGAATAGGTCCGGGTTCATCCTTTCTTAGAGCCCCTGAGTAGCCTGGCGAAACTTCTCCCAATGCCTGGGATGCGGCACCTTAAGCCCCCGCCGTATAAAAGAACAATACCTGATGGAAAGACCAGTCTCCCGCTGTAGCTTTCTAAGCGGAACATCTTTGATTAAAGGAAGAATCTCCCGCGTAAATACCGCCGGTTCAGGCCGCTCATTGGCTTGATCCCATGCTTTGTTAGCTTCCAAGCTGGCAGATACCACCTTGCCGCGCTTCACCGCTGCCTTACCTCCGTGCGTTGGGTCTTTACCCGCATCCATTAAAGCAGCCAGCTTGGCTGGGCCTAATATACTTAACCGCTTAAGATTTTCTTCTCTCTCACTACCGAGACAAGCGTCGCAAAACAAGCGCCCATCTTTCTCAAGTGGTCCACCACACGACTGACAAACGGGCTTTAGTTTCGGTAGTGCGGTGTTTGAACTCTTCTTAGGCTTACGTCTTATTCCATCCCTGCCGCTGCTTCTGTTTGCTTGGGTTAAATTTGTCGGCAGTTTAATCGGTAATCCGTCCACCAAGCTCTTCGCGGTCTCTTCAACCAGTGGAGCCGCTAGCTGCGACCAGGTAAGGCGTGTTTCTGCGAGCGTATGCGTAAACGGTGATAAGAGACGGCAAACGCCTTTTCTGGTCTCGGCAAAATCCGCCGCCCTAAACGTCCTGCTTTGAAGAATCTTAATGACACATAAATCGACTTTGGGCCGGATAGCTTCCATAAGATCGAGAGTAAGTGAATCCCTGCTACCTTGATCGGCATGCATAAAGCCGAGTCCGGGATCAAGACCACCGGCAAGGCATGCAATTCTTGTTTCCGCTTCCACTATTGCATATAGATAGTTAAGCAAGGCATTAATAGGATTTGCGGCAAGTCTCGGAGAGCGAGTTAAAGGTGATAGTCTTTTCCCAAAAGTTAGCCAATGATCAGGAAGACGTTTGATATCACCTTTGGCGAATCTGATAGAAACAGCTTTCCACGTGTTCCAATATGCCAATGCGGCGCCTGCTTCTAAAATTCGAAGAGCTTTGATAGATGAGGTCTTTTCAACCTGCATCAGCGCTTTTTCGATTTCCCGCTTGGCGTTTTCGGAATTCGGTAAATGTTCCAAAACCTCAAGATGCCCGGCAAATTTTTCTGCAATTAACTTTTGGGAAATCCTGAGTCCTACTCCATTTGCACTAGCGATAGCTTGCGCCCTTCTAAGTTTCGCTTCATTTAGACCATAGCCAGCCGAAGAGGCAAGTAGCTTTCCGTCTTTATCGATCTGAATGAAAGTAATTCCGACATCCGAAAGCCAGCGAATGGCCTCGAACGTAATAATTCCAGTATGACCGACAACGACAAGCCGCTTTATATTCGCTAATGCCTTCGGAAAGACGCGCTCTCGCCGCTCGCGACCAATGCCGTCAGAGACAACTAGATGCTTGCGGTTCACGCAAATTTTGACGCCGTAGCCATCAACAACGCAGACGCCGTTTTTGGGGGTAAGAGAAGAAAAGGTTGTGCTAATATCAGTTTGCATACGGACCTCGTTTCCGTGTGCCAGGCCCCCGGACCGCTACAACGGTTGCGGGGGCGATTAATATGGTAAGAACTTATTTAACCTGTCGTCTCTTTCTCGATAGATTCTTTGGCTGTTTCTTGCCTCTGTGCGCTAAGCTCAGTTATCAATGATAGACATGCGTTATCAACACGCTCCGGGTAGTCCTTCCTGCTATCTTTGTATAGGCGGTCCAATCTAGGATCTCTTACAACATTACGGTATGGTTTTAAATATCTTAAAGTTGTTCCTACGTAGCGACGCCTTGCCCGCTCAAACTCATTGTCTGAGAAAGATTCAAGCTTACTGAGCGCTAAGTATCGCGCCTCAATCAGATCAACAGACAAGCGAGCTATATCAGTGTTTCCTGGGCCGCACACTTTCTCAACTGCTTCTCTTAACGACTTTCCGTTAGACATGCCTCGATTATGAATGTCCACAAGTGTATCTATGAGCGCTTGCCGGTCAGTTTTGCGGGCGTTCATATGAGATAACATTTCGGTGAACTGCCTGGCCGCTCGCCGTGCTTTGGTTATCGACTCAGATGGATCGTGTTTTTCCTTCCAGGTTGTCAGGGCTTTCCTCACTTGGCTAAGCGGAATGCCATCATCACCCCATTCGAGCCAGCGCCAGACGGGGATGTTTAAGAGTCTGCCGATCTCCCAGGTATTGTTCTTTTGCTTGTCTAAAAGCTCAAGCAGCAGCGCAAGTTGAATCTCAGGCCACGTGGCAACCGTTCCCTTGCCCTTACCTTCACCACGACCTTTTCGCTTTGGCCTGGAGAGCAGACCCACGAAAACCCAATCGTCGATCATGCGCGAGGTGATCTTGTATCCCCGTGCCTTTGCTTCAACGATTAGCTCTTTTTTTGTGTATTCGTGATTTTCTGAGAGGCTCAACATGATTACCATCTTACACCAATACACGCGGCTTGTAAAGAATAATTACTTGCTATTATCCTTATCTGAAGCGTATTATTACATTTTCCTATTACGTCCAAAGTTAGAGAGGTAATGATGAAACGAATTCATTGTCATCAAATTCACCGGTCAATTTGGGGGCGGTTATAATGGCCCGGCCCCCGATCACCAAGAAAAACCCGTGGACTCCAAAGTCAGGTGCTTTTGCCGGTCAGACTTTTCACAGCGAACGCCAATATCGTAACGCCCTCGCAAGAAACAAGGGTTTTAAGTCCTGGCACCACCAGCAGCGCTCCCCGAGAAAAGTTACTAAAAAGGCGCTTGGCACCTTTAAACCTTCCCAAGAAGAGGCATACCGAAGGTCGCTGGAGGCGCTATCGCATATGAGAAAGGGAAACTCGTTAAAAGTAGCGACAAGGAAAGCCGGGACAACTCCCAACACTGTTATAAAATACGCGGGCTCTACACTTGAGCGCGGGCCTGGAGGGAGATGGAGTGCCAAGAGCTCGGACCGTCTCCCCGGGCTGCCCATGAATGTTCTCACCACTGAGGGCCTGCAGTTTATAGCCCCAAGAAGCCGCCGGGAAGCCTCGCGAATCGGGGAACACAACAACGCCATCCGGCACTTTCTTGCTACGGGAGATGTTAGCAAGCTTAAGAAATTCAAGGGCAAGAAAGTTGCCGGTTTTACCTTTGAGACGAACCCGGACAAGATCGAAGAAACTGGCCGAAAGGGTGAGCTTGTTTTTGAAGACATATACGATAAAGCAGCTTGACAATGCATATGATTATTATGGATGTCAATGATGATAAATTCGAATCTGTACCGTGCATTTTATTTTGCGGCAACCTAGCTGAAGAGTGGCATCATATCGCCGGAATTTCTAACGGTGTCTTTATGGTGCCACTCTGCAAGAAATGTCACCTTATGTTAACCAATCTTATGCGAGCAGCTGGTATTGATCTCTCTCACGTAAAGAAACCGTTTCGGGTGAAGCTCGAAGGCATCTTGATAGGCGTTGGGATATTCCTGGTAGCGTTGTCATCAGCGCTAATAAAGGTGGTGGTTGCTCAATGGACCCCTGCATGATTCTGCTAATAGTCGCGATACTTCTATTTTGGCTAGGAAAGTACTTGATTACCTGCGGTAGAGAACTTGCCGCCGAAAACCGGGCGCTTGATTTCTTCTTCCCCGAGTGGTGTGAGAAAATAATGAGTCTTGATTTATGACCCTAAAAGAATCGCCCTGCGGTGCTTTAACGAGCCGGAAGAATCGGAAGAAAGAAAGACGCGGCAGAACGTAAATTTTCCGCCGCTCTACGCCCTCGCCTTCGATACGGAAACGACCGCTGACGAAACCCAGCGCCTGAACTTCGGTTCCTGGAGAATAATTCGCATCACGTGGACCGGAGCCAGGAAAATCAAGAGGGTCGACACCATAAAGGAAGGACTCTTATACGCGGATGACCTAGAAGAGCGAGACCCAAAAGGGCTGGCGGTTCTTCAAAACTATGTTCTATCCCACTCCCCCGACGTAACAGACGGCAGTGATATTCCTTTGGAAGATTTCCTTGAGGTTGGGCTTGAGATCGACACGAATCTTGGTTTTCATTCCAGCCGAGAGTTTGTCAACAAACTTTTTTACAAATGGGCCTATAAGCGGAGGCTCAATGCGCAGGCTGGATATAAGAAACAGGTAAGGTCCTGGGTGGTGGGCTTCAATTTACCGTTCGATCTCTCGCGTCTAGCGATCCATGCAGGTGAAGCACGCGATAAGAAGTTTGCCGGCGGGTTTTCTTTGGCAATCTGGGGCTCAAAGCGACCGAATTCACACCGGCCTCGGCTCTCAATCAAAAACATCGATAGCAAGCGCGCTCTCAAAGGGTTTATGCGCCACCCCAACCCTGATCCAGAAGACTTAATCCCCGAGGGTGAAATCGAGCCAGACCCCAATTACGTATTCAGGGGGCATTTCCTTGACCTTCGCACCCTCGTCTTTGCACTGACCGACAAGGGTCACACCCTTGAATCGGCAGCGGGTGCGTTCGGAATTGGTTTCAAAAAACTAAAGGTCGAAGATCACGGAAAGATCACGCCTGAGTACATCGATTACAACCGACGGGACGTTAAGCTCACAGCTGAAATCTTTGCCAAGTCCATAGAAGATTATTACCGACATCCTATTGAGCTTCAGCCTACGATAGCATACTCACCGGCATCGATTGGCAAGGCATATCTGAGAGCCATGAACATTACCCCTATCCTCAAACGCCCCGGTGAGTTTCCAAAAAAGGCCCTGGGGCATGCCATGAATGCCTATTATGGCGGGCGGGCCGAGGCGAAGGTAAGGCGCGTTTCCGTCCCCGTTGTTCATACCGATTTTCTTTCGATGTATCCAACGGTAAACAGCCTCATGGACATGTGGCGTTTTCAAATTGCAGAGAGAATTAAAGCAGTGAAAGACACCAATAATGTGCGTCGCTTCGTAGAGCGGGTAACGTTGGATGATTGCTTTAATCCAGCAACATGGAAAGAGCTCCCCGCCCTCGTTCTAGTCGAACCTGACGGCGAGCCCTTCCCGGTTCGAGTTAAATATGACGAGTACGCGCAGAGTTGGCAGATCGGAGTTAACGAACTCAGGAGCAAAACACCACTATGGTTAACTCTTCCCGATGTGATAGCAGCCAAAATGCTCTCTGGGAAGACGCCAAAGATAAAACAGGCGATCAGGCTTGTCCCTGTCGGGAAACTTAAGAAACTTAAACCAGTAAAACTCGGCGGTCAGATCAGCATTGACCCCAGGAGCACTGATTTCTTTCGCACGGTGATCGAAGAGAGAAAGTCGCTGCCCCGCCGCAGTCTCTCTGATTCCGAGCGCGACCGCCTGGATAAGTTTCTCAAAGTCCTGGCAAACTCCACGAGCTACGGGATCTTTGCTGAAACTGTTAGAACTGAGCTGGCGAGCAAGCAAAGGGAAACGGTCAGAGTTTATGCCGTTGACGGAGAGACTTTTTTGGCAGACGTAAACGCGGTAGAGAAGCCGGGGGAATTCTCTTTCCCGCCGGTGGCTGCATGTATCACCGGAGCCGCCCGGCTGATGCTGGCTCTTCTTGAACGCATGGTAACTGACATCGGAGGTACTTACGCCTTTTGCGATACGGACTCGATGGCGATTGTGGCAAATAAGAAGGGCGGCAATATCCCTATTGGCAAAGACACGGTAAAAGCCCTTAGTTGGGAAGAGGTTGACGAGATTGTTTGTCGGTTTTCATCTCTTAATCCATATAACGAGCGAGTAATTGCCGGTTCGGTTCTTGAAATTGAGAAGGAAAACTTCGTTGAAAAGACCCGTAAACGAAAGCAGCTCTACTGCTACGCCATAAGCGCTAAGCGATACGCTCTTTTTAATCTGGATAGCTCAGGATTGCCGCACCTGCGAAAAGTTTCAGAGCACGGCCTTGGGCATCTTTTACCGCCGAATGTTTTTGAGCACCCACTTAGCCAGCTTGACTTAGAGGCCGACGAGGACCCGAGCGAGGAAGGACGAAAAACTCCTTCTTGGATCGAAGAAATCTGGAATCATATTGTTATGAAAGACGGCCTGGGAAAAGAAGCGAATGAGATGACCTGGTTGGACCGACCGGCGATAACGCGGCTGGCTATATCCAGTGCACATATGCGAAGACCCTTTGAGAGCTATAACAAAGGAAAAACTTACCAAGAGCAAATTAAACCATTTAACTTTATGCTCTCGGCGCATGTTACCCCTTTTGGATATCCGCCGGGAGTAGACGAAACTCGTTTCCAACTTGTAACTCGCTATAGCACTGACTCCAAGCAATGGCTAAGGATGAAATGGCTAGATAAATACTCAAGCAAGAAATACTCCGTGACGACCAGCGCGGGAGCTTCAAAGACCTTTGTCCAGATCAAGACTTACGGGGACGTGCTTGAAGATTACCGGGCACACCCTGAGGCAAAGAGCTTGGGGCCAGACGGTAATGTATGCGACAGAAAAACCAAGGGGCTTCTAAAAAGAAGGCCGATTGAGGCAATAAACATCACCTATGTGGGCAAGGAATCCAACCGGCTTGAAGAGGTACAAGCGGGCCTTGTTCATGATGTAGTCGAAGTTCTAAATGAACTCCAGGACCCCAGGAATGACGAGTTTAAGAATCTTGTCTTGCCGGTGATTAAGGAAATGCCGGTGCAAAGATTAATCGATGAATCGGGGCTTAGTCGCCGTGCAATCTTTAACCATCGTGCGGGGAAGAAATTGCCGCGGGATACTAGTAAATACGTAAAAATTGCGGCGCGGTACGCGAGAGAAAATCTGAAATCTGTCGGGATTGAGGCTCGGAAGAATGATTTGGAAGCAATTTACCAATATTGTGAAATACAGAAACGCTAATAAGCCCTTTGGATCATTCTTCTGCGCTTTGGATTATCTCGCTGAGTTTTACATCAAGTGCAACCGCAAGCTTGTTAGCCACACTTAAACTCGGATCGACTTTGCCGAGTTCTATTGAGCTGACGTATGTCCTATGTATTCCGGCTTTTTCGGCAAACTTCTCTTGAGAAAGGCCGAGGCTTTCTCTCTGTTTTCTGACTTCTGATCCAAAACTCTTTGCAAGACTAGCCATGTTAAAAAACTAGTGACTTGCATTTGATATATCTACAGAGGATCGTCTACAATGCAACAATCATTGCCATATCCCAAAGCTCTGACTGAGTGTTGTGTGAGCGTCCGATATGAAAAATTCAAAAACATTAATCGTCTTGCTCGCTGCCGGAATATTGGCTATTGCTGTTTCTGCTTGTACCAACAATAGTACGGGTGAAGAAAAGGACTCAGTTAAAGCCGCAAATGCACCGAGCAAAACCACTGGTTATCTTGCAAGTGCGGCAGATAACTCATGGATTATATATCTGGATACCGCAGGCGGGCTTGTGGATATAGCAAGTTATTCAGACGGTAGTAAGCTTGGCGAAGGCGGCAAGCCACAGGTAAACATTGAGCATGGCACTTTCGGTCGCTCCGGTGGAGAGGCGGTTGATTTCATTGGCATCGATCTAGCCGTGCTCAAATCATGTCCGTGTCGGATGCTCTATGAGGGATCGAACCTGCAAATCCTTGTTTCAACCAGTAGCGGGCTGGAGACGCTTACTTTCCATCCATCGAACGTCGCCGATTACAATAGCTCTGTTTCGAAATTGAATGCGAAGGTCGCCCAGATAAATACAGAGCAGGAGAAGAAGAAAGCTGATGAACATGCAGCAAAGCAAGCTCACGAGCAACAGGTGCTCGCGAAGGAGCAAGCAACGTGTGCTCAGGTGGGGGGAAAGTGGTATTCCGACGGTATCTGCAGCGTTCATTACACTTATGACTACAACCCTTATTACGTCAAATTCGACGACGACGGGAATGTCGCGCCACGCTCAGGCGAAAGTCCCGAGAGCTGCGCATCAAATCATAACGTTTGGCATTCTGACACCGCTATTTGCGAGATCGTTGCGCCGTAGTTAAGAATACCGAGAGTAAATTCAACCTTTCAAGTCATGCAAGGTGGGATAAGCTCGTTTGCCTCAATTATCATTTATACCAGGCACAAAATAGGTCGTTTCCATATATCCAAGAGTTATACCATTATTAAGTAAATACTCTAATAAATATGGTCTATTATCTTTTGCTGAAAAATTATCGATGACCGCAAAACTATTGGGTATTTTCGCATTCCTCCACGACATAAAACTCTCCGATGAAAAAAGACAATCCATGTGAGTAATCGACTCGTCACAATTCATACTATAGTCAAAAACTGGAATACCATCATCATTCATATCAAACCACACGCCTGAACCAGATAATGAAAAAATGTAACTAACAGGCATTCCTGCGGAAGCTTTTGAAGCATAGTACATTTCTGAGTAAAAACCGGGAAAATCCGCTCCAGCAAGAACACGAACATCCTCAAGATGATGCCAATCGTGTATATCACTAAATTTCATATCTCCTAATTTATTAAAATCACTTTTCCAGTTTTGATTGATACGTATCGGAGTCAAAGGTTTAAAATTTTCTTTTATAGGTGTAACTGAGTAAGCGACAGTGGTCTTTTCCTTGTCGAAGATTAATCTTAAAATATAGTCAGCTGTTATATAGTAATTTTCATTGAACCATTCTATTTCCTCTGGTACTGCTTTTGTTACGAATTTACCTCCACTGATAATCGTGTAATTTCTTTTAAGCGATCCTGTAATTGTTGGAGAACCCAATAAATCTGTGACTTTTTCGACTGACATACCGAGTTTTATTTGAGCCAACTGTTCATAAGATTGAGACCGAATATTATTTTCAGAAGAAGCCACGGTATTTGCTTGCCCAAAATTATCGGACTCGATTTTTGTGCAACTGTAGATTCCGATGCCGCTTGAGATTATGCCTAAAATAACACTAATGGCAACTATAACTTTCCATCCCTTTTTAAAAATGCTGAATAATTTTGATAATAGTCCTTCAATTTTTGAGCCAGATAATGCATTCAGTCTGGTTTCAACATTGCCTAGATCAAGGAAATCATGCATTGATTGGCTAGAGTGATAGTAAACGGTATCGAATAAAGGCCTTTCAGCATCCACTCTCCCATCAAAACTATTCTTAAAATTTCTGCATACACGTATGTGTCGCTCAAGATTTTTATGTAATTGAGCAACCATATTTATATGTCGTTGTTGCACCCCCTTTGGTAATTCTTCTAATAGAAGTTCAAAATCATTAATGTAACTATTGAAAACAGTGGTGAAATAGCCAATGAACGAAAAAAAATCATCTTGCCATTCTGCTCGTACCATGGCCGGAACATCGTCTCTAGATATTAATAAGTTGGATAAAGATTCTTCAGCATAAGATTTCCAAGTCTCGATCTGTTTAATGATGTCCGAAAGAGATGCTCCGGTAAAATCTGTCATTCCGGTGAAGGGCGAATCTAAGTAGGTTTTTCGTTTTTCTTTTCGCATTTGATAGGTCCCATCGATAACAATCCGAGATATAAGCTATTTTACATTATGTCTCATAGACCAATGTTTGCAATTAGTTTGGATGGAATTAAAGAAAGTTAGGGGAACCGCGAAGAGGGATTATTTCTCAGGTGGATGCTTGGGACGCGGGTGCGGCGATGAGCTTATACATTATCCCCCTTGGGGGTGCACTTTTTCGCCCCTCTATCTCCTATCCCGTCAAGCCATAGCTGTGGCCGGCCTTGCCTGCATGCCGCACAACATCAGGCTACAAGCCCTTCCCCACGACCTCGTTGAAATAGCCGTTCCAGAGGACGCGCTGGGATGCGAATGCCAGGTAGGGATCTGCTTTGCGCTGCTTGCCGGTAACGGTATCGATATCCGAGATCCAGCTCTCAACTTGCACCGGACCACCGATTTTTCCGGCAAAACTGGGCGTCTTGCGGTCGAACGGGGCGATCGTTTCACCCCAGACAGTCTCACCGGCAATCCTGACCTCGGCGTATATCTCGGTATTAGTGGGATTCGCTATCATGACCCAGTTGGCGACTCCTGGCGCAACCTGGTCATACCAGGTCCAGTTGGCAGTCGTATACTGTAGATCCGAAAACGCTGTACCCGAAAGCTCACCGAAGGACGGCCCCCACAGAACGCGCTGAGAGGCGATTATATCAGCGTCAGGTTGCGTAGAGCTGGTGTATTTATAGCCGAATGCATACACGGGGCCGCCGATACCGCCCGGTTCCTGGAATGCATGCGATGAGTAAGCTCCGATTTGCTGTACATCGACGAATATCGGGTCTTCCGGATTTCCGGCAGCGACGACGGCTTGGACTGGAAATGGATTGGGATTGGAGATCACTATCCAGTTCGAGCCACCGACGTTGTCATACCAGGTCCACATGTAACTATTATCAATACTCGATGCCGCTATGCCGGGCATCTCGTTGAAAGCGCCCTTATAAAGGACCCTTTGCGAAGCGATTACTTTCCGGGCATCCGCCGCGGAAGACTCGCTGCCATTCTTTATCCATCCTTTTACCTCTACCGGGCCTGCCTGCACCCCAGGATATGACGGAGTCCAGGACTCTCCAGGGGCGAGTGTTTTCGTTTCGTTGATGGTCGTGCGGTAGATTCGGACCCTGACGGTCACATCTTCGCCGCTTTCCGGGGGATTCGCCACAAGGATCCAGTTCTGCATGCCCGGGGTGGCGGCATCGTATACCGGCCACCAGTAATGAGAATCCAGTTCTTCATATGATGTCCCCCAGACCTCCTCGAAAGAGTTGCCGAAGAGGGAACGTTCGCTTACCAGGCCGTCACCATGGTCGGTTACTGCCATGACCGGTCCGCCCATCGCCCCCGCCTTATAGACATAGTTCGTCCGCCCCTTGTCGACTGGCACCGGCCCATCGGCGTTCATCTCCTCCATGAGCCGGGTGTCCAGATTCCTCAGAAATATATCGAAGGTGTTGTCACGCGCAGCCGGCGAGCCGGAGGACGGCTGCGCCATCATGACCCAGGTCTTGCCTGCTTGCGAGTCGTACCAGGGAAAATAATAGTGCGCGGGGGCTGTGGTCATCCAGTATTCATTTGATGAATTCTGAGCCCTGTCGCCGACGATTAGATGAGCATAGTGGGTCCCGTCCCTGTTCACACTCAGACCGATATGCCCTTCAGTGATCGTCGACTGGCTGGTGACATCCTCGCCATCGATATAAAGATGGATCGTTGTTTCATCTATCCCGGAGGCTGTATCAGCGAAGTCGGCGCTAATCTCAAATGCATTTGACGTCTGGTCGCTCTGAGGCTGAACGTTGCTGATAATCGGCGCGGTGATATCCATATCAAAAGCACCTGTTGATGTGGATGTGTTACCGGCGATATCAAATGCCTCGATCAGAAGGGTGTGGTGACCTTCTGCCAGAACGGACCCCAGGCAGCTGATGTTAGAGGCGGAGCGCGTGCAGCTTTTCAACGGCAGGTCCGAACCATCCATGTAGATATTGGTTTTGGCCGAGTCGATGCCAGACTGGGCATCGCTCAGGTTGGCGGTTATCGAGGGATTGTTTTTCGTCCAGCCGGCAGGGCTTGCATTCGTGATAGCGGGATTGGTCAGGTCGACCCCAAATGAGCTATTGATGTGTCCACAGGTGTCGTCATTCGTGCAATAAGCGGCATCAGCCGTATGCTGGCCCTCTGCCAGGCTTGACACAGCACAACTAAAATTCGAGTCGATAATGGAGCAACCTGTGAGACCGACGCCGTCCAGCATGACTTGCAGACTGGAAAGATCCAGTCCCGAAGAGTTATTGGCGAGGTTAGCCTCAAATAAAGTATCAGCGCCATTGATCCATCCTGTTGGACTGACATTCGTGGCTGCTGGCAATTGAATAGTATTAGCAAGGAAATGATCCCTCGCGTTATTCGTATCAAGTTGAACAAGATTAGATGCGAAAGACAGAAATACGACATGTCGGCCATCGCCCGCAATGCAGGGATGCTCGCTGGAAAAGTTTGCCTGTCTACCAAAAGTGTCGACCGAGACTCTTGATATCAGGCCATTTGGCAGCTCTTTTACAAAAACATCTGTCCAATTATTTGAATCCGCAAGGACCAGATTGTTTGCATCTGACTCAAAAGTCAGCATGCTGCCATCTGCTGAAATGGAGGGATTAAAACTGGAGCCGTTACCCCAGACTCCTGCCTGGCTTATAGAGGCAAGCTGGGTTGTACCCGTGGCCATATCTCTGACATAGATATGTGAGATACCGCCCCACACTGTTTGCGCTCGAAAGGCAATGTACCTGGCATCGGCAGAAATGGAGGGATCCGAGGCACTAGTAAAATTACCGCTGCTGGAAGCCTTTATCGTACTACCCGTTAAAGTATCTTTTACAAAGACCTGATATGTACCGCCTACTCCTCCTGCTAGAGGAGCACTCGAGCAGAAGGCGACATATCTGCCATCAGATGAAATTGAGGGATTAAATAAGTCTGGGATAGACCAATCTGAATATTGATTTCCCGATGAATCGGATGTAAGCACAACAGTCGTACCTGAAAATATATTCTTCATAAAGACATCCCCAAATACGTTTGTGTCACTGGATATCAGATTTCCAGCATCGGAAGCAAAGACAACACGGCTACCGTCGGATGATATCGCGGGGCTGTAACTATTAGAGGTCGCCTGCCGCCCCGACGAATCTGTTGAAACCCTCGTAGTAATACCCGTCTGGGTATCTTTTACAAAGATATCTGTTCTATTGTTCGTATCTCCGTAGACTAAGTTGGCTGCATCTGACGAGAAGGCCACATAGCGGCCATCAGATGATATGGAAGGGTCGTAACTATCGTCGTAACCATCGTTGCCGGCTGAATCGGTGGAGGCTGAGGTGATGGCCCCTGTCTCGGTATCCTTGATGAATACATCGACAGTGCCGCCGCGGTTTCCGGGAACCAGGTCGGAGGCGAGACTGTCAAATGCCACATACCGGCCGCCTGTCGATATTGACGGAATGGTGGACGTCCGGCCACTTGGTTCACTCGAAGACTGATTCCCGGCTGAGTCCGTCGAGATCCTCACGATCGCCTTGTGCTCGGTATTCGTCGCATAACCGGTAGACATCATGGACACGACAGTGACGCAGGCCAGTATGGTCAGAATGATGACGATTACGTGCCTAGCCTTCAAGCACAGACTCCTTTTTAATCAAGAAATAAGGGAACTAATAGTACCCAAGAAGTTAGATTATGTCAACGACTTTTTGCCGGGAATCGTTGCCGGGGAAGAGAATCTCGCAGGACTGGCCGGCACTCGCATGGGCCACTCCCGCGTCCGTTTCAGGCTACAAGCCCTTCCCCACGACCTCGTTGAAATAGCCGTTCCAGAGGACGCGCTGGGAGGCCATTACCGGAATCGGTGTTGCGGTTCCCTGGATCCAGGCATTCACCTGCAGGGGACCGCCGATCTCTCCGGGGAACACAGGCGTAGCGTTAGCGCCCACAGCAAGATTCCCGCTGGCTCCAGGAGTCGTCGCCGGGTTGATACCAGGGCCTGTGATCTCATAATGGATAGGCACTGACTGCACGTTGGAGACGAGCACCCAGTTGAGCGATCCGGGTGTCTGCATGTCATACCAGGTCCAGTTGGCCGTCGGCTGCAGGTCGGATAATGGCGTGCCTGCGATCTCACCATATGAGCGGTTATAGATGATGATCTGGGAAGCATAGATATTAGCCGGGCTGTTGCAGGGAACAGAAGTATTGAGGCAGCCTTCGATTTTGACCGGACCATTCACCAGCGGGGTGCTGCTCACCCAGCCGCCTGTCTTCCCGGCATAGAGCGCAGCGGGAGCCTCCTGAAGAGCTCCACCAATATAAACGGAAACGTACACCGTGAACGCGTTGGGATTGCCGACTCCAATCAGGTTGAAGCTGTTGACGCTGTCGTACCACGTCCAATAGTACGATGACGTAAGTTTTGACGCCGGTATACCGGCCATCTCGTTGAAGGCGCCTCCCAGCAGTACACGTTCCGAAGCGATGACCTTCCGGGCATCAGCTGGATTGCCGGGCGAGCCGCCGACTCTGTAGGCTTTGATCACGACCGGGCCGCCACCGTATCCGGGATAGGTCGGCGTCCAGCTTTCACCTGGATGGATCAGGTGCTGCTGAACAAGGATGTCGGGCGGATTCGGATCTCCATCATTGATGGGCTCGGTGACTATGCTGAGATCGACATAGACATCCTCGCCGTTCTCGAGGGGATTCGACACCAGCACCCAGGTGTTCATGAAGGTGCATTCATAGAGCGGCCAATAGTAATGAGAGTCGAGCTCGGCATAAGGTGTCGCCCATACTTCCTCGAAAGAGTTGCCGAACAGCGACCGTTCGCTGACCAGGGCCGCGCCGTTATGTGAACTCACCGTCAGAGGCCCGCCAATCCGTCCAGTGAATCTCTGGAACTCTGAACTGCCGCCCAGGACCGTGAAATCCGTACTCAGCGCCTCGCTGTTCAGATATGTGTCGAAGGCCGCGTCGGCGCCGCCGGCAGGGTTGGATGTGAGAACCCAGGAGAGGCCGTACTGGTCGTCATACCACGGGAAATAATAATTCGTGCCGCCGGGATAAGCGCTCAGGGCGGTGCTTCCGGATGAGAAGACGATCGCTGCCGCCAGCATCAAGGCTAGGGGAAGAAAAACGGCGGTGACCGTGATCACCCTCGTCGCGTTGTACCGCAAAATGCGCCTTCTGTTATCTGCGTTCATTTTTCCTCCCACCCGGCCCGTTTAACTCACAGTAATATAAGCAAAAAGATGGTATATCAACTATTGCGGAGCGGTCAAGAGGTTGTTATTCGGAGCGATGCTACCCTGAATCGATGTTCCCGCTATCGATGCAGAATTACTGGTCCCTGAATAAAAGGGCGCCCCGGAGGGCGCCCTGTGATCCTGCAGTTTTGAAGCGATGCTTCATGCCATCAATTACTTCACCGGCGGCCGGCCTACCACCTCGTTGAAGCTGTCGAGGTAGATAACGCGCTGGCTGATGATGAGCTTCTGGCCAGGCGTACAGGTGGTGCAGACTGCCTTCACCGGTCCGCCTATGACGCCAGTGAAAAACGGCGTGGCTATTCCGCCGCTCTTGAACGCCCAGAAACCATTCGGCCCTCCGCCAGACATGGCCATCGGCGAGCCGCTTGAGCCGATATATACCTGCATATAGGCGTCGGCTGCGGCATCCTGGTTTCCGATGAGCACATAGTCGCCCTTCATCTCGGGAGACTGCCAGTCGTACCAGGTGAACACAGCGCTGTCGCCCATGTCATTGGGGCTCAGGCCCTGGACTTCCTCGAATGAGTTCTTGTAGATAACCCGCTGGCTGGCCATGATCTTCGAACCGTATACCTCACAGCTGGCACATGAGACTTTCACCGGGCCGTCCATCACACCCTGGAACAACGGCGTCACGCGGTCTCCTGGCGGGATGATCCACTGTCCGCCGTCAGGACCTGCCATCTTGGTTCCGCCTATCTCGATATCGACGTAGGCGTTAACCGTGGCGCTCTCGTTGCTCACCAGGATGTAGTTGCCGTTCATGCCAGGTGTCTGCCAGTCATACCAGGTGAAATAGTACTCGTCATCCAGCTCGCTGACCGGCGTCCCCATTACTTCTGAGAAGGCATCCTTGTAGAGCACCCGCTGGCTGACGATCAGCTTCTCGCCGCCGCGGCTCTTGACCTTGACCGGTCCGTCCATCAGGTTGTTGAACTGGGACATGCCGGTACCCGGTGTGTCGATGTCGCCTGGAGCGATGGTTCCCGTATAAAGCGGAGTCGTGCTGGCGCCCACGTATACATCAACAACGGCGCTGCTGGTCGGATCGACATTGCCGATCAGGATCCAGTTGCCGGACATGTTGTTCGCGGGCTTGGAATCGTACCAGGTGAAGCGGTATTCGGAGTCCAGCTCGTTCTCGCGCACTGCTGGGACCTCATTGAAGGATTCCTTGTAGAGCACCCGCTGGCTCACGAGCAGCTCGTTGCCGTTGGTGGAGACCACTCTCACCGGCCCGGTCATCTTGTTGGCGAAAGCCGGTTCGGCTCTGCCGCCGCCGGCGATGTTCCAGTGGCCGCCACTATCCGCCTCGGGATTAATCATCTGCTCGCTGCCGATGAACACGTCGACCACTGCTTCGGTGGATTCCTGGTTGCTGATCATGATCCAGTTGCCCTTCATGCCGTTCGCGGTCATGGAGTCATACCAGGGCGCGTAATAACTGATGGGGGTCGAATAACGGAAGCTCGATGTCTTCGTCAGTGACTGTTTGCCTGTCTTGTCCTTCACATATACGGAGACGCTATGGGTGCCCAGTGACAGGCCACCAGCCTGATAAGAGAGGCCGTATTGGCCCAGCGCCGCGCTACCGGTCACATCGACCCCGTCCAGCTCCAGGTGGGCCGTGTACTGGTCCACTCCGGCGCCCATGTCCAGCCAGGCGATGTCGATCAGGGGGCTGCCGGTGCCGACGCGCTCGCCGTCGGCAGGAGAGATCTCGCCGATTACCGGCGGCTGGGTGTCAACAGTGAACGAGCAGGTGGACGTAGCGGGATTGCCGCCATTGTCCTTGATGTGGAGCGTCGCCGTGTGGACGCCGTCACCAAGCCCGGTGGGCGTATAAACAGCTTCAGCGGCGCTGGTATAAACTGCTCCGGCCGCCGTCGGGATGCCATCTATATACATCTTCACGGAAGCATTGTCGATGCCGGACGCGTCACTGTAGCCGAAGGATAGAGTCGGCGAGTCGGTCTCCACAAGGGTGCCGCAGATCGCCGGGGAACTGATGACCGGCGCGGTGTTATCGATGAAGAAGGTCCACGAGAAAGCGGTCTGATTCGCAGTGGGGTTCGCAGCGCTCCAGGCGCCGTCCTTGACCGTGATGGTGACGGTGTGTTCGCCATCGGTCATTGGAACATCTGCGGTCTCATAGATGTCGCATCTCCTCGGTCCCCACACGGTCACGGTCTCGTGGTTCCAGGAAATACCGGGATTAGGGCCACTGGCCGTGAAAGTGACTCCGGGCATATTGCTGCCGCACTTGGTCAGCTCGTAACCGTCATAGAACATCTTGGGATACTCGTAAGGATAGATGCCGTCCGGATCGGAAAAATTGACGCTGATCGGCTCCATGTTGTTATTTGTGGAGGGGAAAGGTTCGTTGTTCGTAAACACGGTCGGACCGGTATCAGCCCCGGCAATGATCAGTGAATTCCCCGCGGGAAGCAAACTGTTAAGGAGTTGGGAGGTATACGGCCCTGAACCGTCCTGGGCCAGGCCCAGCGAGGGTGCCATCAGCATCAACGCGAGGATAACGGCTGGAACAATCATTAGCGCAAGGCGCGCCGGACGTCTCGATTTCATGCTGTACTCCTTGTGAGTTTTCGCTTGCCCCCGATGCCCAGGGCACAGAAGACCGTCTACCAAACAGTCACTGGCCTGGGAATTAAGCGTGGCGCAGCGAGCGCCATGCCGGGTACCGCTTCTCAACCGTGAAAAACGGTAATCAATGATACATCCGGGGGGTATATTCGGTCAAGAATCCGGGGAGATGGGTAGTGGGTCAGTTTGAAAATTATCGGGAAAAATAATTTGCACCCTGTGAAAAGATCCGTTAAATTATCTCTTGTCTATCAATCAGGTGAATTACCCTGATGAATGGATAAATATATAAAAAGGGCTCATTCACCTCCTGTTTGTAGGAGGTCACATGATCTCGTTTCACGATCTTGAAGTGCTTTTGCTGCTTCTGATCGCCTTGATAAAAGCCATCAAGGCATAAATAAAAACGAGCGGACTGGTTTTTTTATCCGCTCGTTTTTATTTCCATTACTTTCGATTAAAAATATCGCGCTGTGGTATCAGTAGGGTATGCCTGACCGCTCAAGAAAGAAAAAGAAAGCCCGCGATCTCAATATCCTGGCCTCTCAGATCGTATCTGAGGCCACCAAAGAGGAGAAGCCACCTTATGAACCGGAGGCCGAGAAGAATCCGGCTGTTGTTGAGCTAGGCCGTAAGGGTGGACTTAAAGGTGGCAAGGCCCGGGCAGAGAAATTGTCTCCTGAACGTCGCCGCGAGATTGCCAAAAAAGCCGCTCAGGCACGGTGGAAATCCAAAAGTAAGGAATAGAAAAGGAATATTATTCTTGACTTATGCCAATGCTCTGAGATATGCTCCTAGCACTATAATCGACATTAGGAGTGGGCACTAATGACACGTAGTAAAGAAGAAGCAGCGCAGGACTTAGAACCTTTCTTACCTCGAATCTATCAGTGCGTTGACGAAGCACTCAGCGATTACTTGAAACAGGATTATGCCTCGCTTAGGAACCGCCTAACGAAAAGAAGTGATTCCTCAATCCGTAACGACATGATTGTGGGCAAGCTTTTGGCTGAATTTGAAAGTGATGCTGAGATCACCTTTATAAAAAAATATGGGCGCTACTCGATGCTCGTAAGTAATTACCAGATTCGTGTGAAGAAGTTCGACAAAAATTTTCTCCCCAACAACATCTACACCCAAGCTGTCTTAGATTTCCTGACTCAACAGAACCCCTCAAGTTTCCCAGGGATGGAACCCCCTACAAATCTTGATCTCGGATACATGTTCAACAACGATATTGAAACTGACTATGGTGTATATTTTCGCTGCCCGGATGGATTAAAGAGTTGTATCTGGCATATGGAGATATTCGGCAGCGAAGCAGAAGTCGTTCGCCTCAATAATTTACAGACTGAAACCGATCTTTCCACCGAGCGTTTAGTCCAGCCCAAGCGCGAAGTAATTGAAAAAGATAAGGAGAAGCCTGATGACCCGATGGCCAACTAAGGATTCACCTCCGGCCAATCATGAAATGGTGACTCTTGCAAGGGAGTCGCGCGGCTTAACACAAAAAGAAGCAGCTAATCGACTTGGCATTTCCCAAGCGCGACTTTCAAAAACTGAAGGCGGCCTTGCGTCTATTGATGAAGAATTACTTGGAAAATTATCGAAAGTATTCCAGTATCCACCTGAATTTTTCTCAGTCAAAAATGCTGTATTCGGGCCAGGCATCAGCGAATTTTTCCATAGAAAGCTCCAGGCTACGCCTGTCCGTAAATTGCGCAAACTTCATGCTGAGATCAGTATCAAGATATTCAACATACAGCGGCTTCTAAGAGCAGTTGACATCGTAGCTGATGATATTCCACGTTTTGACTTGGAGGAAGATTGGTCAGTTAAAGAAGCTGCGCGTGCAGTACGTGCAAGGTGGAATCTACCTCCTGGGCCAATTCAGAATGTGGTTAAGTCGATTGAAACGGCTGGGGGAATTGTAATTCCGTGTAAATTCGAGTGTTCCGTTGACGCAATAAGTAGATATATACCTGGGCTTCCTCGGCTTTTTTTCGTTGATGATAGTCTCCCGGGTGATCGCCTTAGAATGACGCTTGCACATGAACTTGGACATGCTGTGATGCATCAGGTGCCTAACCCCGAGATGGAAGACCAGGCCTTTCAATTTGCTGCAGAGTTTTTAATGCCTGAAAGAGAAATATGTACTCAATTTGGCGATCAAGTGAACTTGGCAAAACTTGGGACAATGAAGCAAGTTTGGAAAGTGTCAATGGCAGCGCTACTAAAGTGCGCCGGTGACCTTGGAAAAATTACACCCCGCATGCAGCGACATTTGTGGGCGCAAATGAGCAAAGCTGGATATAGAACAAGAGAGCCTGCCGATTTTGATATCCCCAAAGAAGAACCTCAACTGCTCAAACAAATCATTGAGATCCACCAAACAGACCTTGGATATGGGCTATCTGAGCTAAGCAAACTGCTGGTTCTTTTAGAAGACGAGGCTAGAAACACTTTTAATATCGATCGTACAAAAGCCGAATCAAAACTTCGCCTGCGTGCAGTCTAAACTGACCAAAATGCTTGACTATGCTAAACCGCTCTCGGAATAGAGAAAGAAAGAATTTGGGGCCATCCGGACCCGGCGCATATCTCCACTTCCTATGTCGAGCGGCAGAATCTTACAATACGGATGGGAATGCGGCGATTCACTAGACTGACTAACGGCTTTTCAAAGAAGGTCGAGAACCTTGCTCATGCCGTCAGCCTGTATTTCATATACTACAATTTCGCGCGGCCTCACAAGACTCTGGCGAATCCGTACCCCCGGACTCCCGCTATGACTGCCGGGATAACTGTTCACGTTTGGACACTTGAAGAAATCGCGGGACTGCCAGATTGAAACTGACCCACTACCGGGAGATGCCGCTGCTTTGGAATCCGGGTGGCTGTTGGAACGAGACCTGATAAAGCAGCAGGGTGAGAATGAGATCGATAAAGCATCCAGGCGGGAATGAGATCGATCAAGCAGCCAGGCAGGAATGAGGCATGGCATTCATATCAGCAAGACAGAAGGGGCGGGGCCGCTTCGCGGCCCCGCCCCTGGTTTTACTTTTATATGCTGCGCGCTGCTTTATGCATCACGCTCTGCGTGCATCACGTTATCGCTGCCTCACGCGGTTCCCCGCGGTGCATCCTGATGCGACTGCCTACCCGCGCGGCCTGCCTACGACCTCGTTGAAGCTGTCCTTGTAAAGGACGCGCTGGCTGATGATGAGCTTGTCGCCACCGGCGCAGCTCGAACAGGTGGCCCTCACGGGACCGTCCATCAGACCCGCGAAGCTCGGCGTCACGGTAGCATTGGCGCTCACCGGGAAGTTGGCTGTACCAGTCCCGACGTTCACCATCGGAGTGGCGGCTATGGTTATGCCCATATCCTTGCCCGAGGCGTTCTGATTGCCTATCAGGATCCAGTCACCGTTCATGCCGGCTGACTGCCAGTCGTACCAGTTGAAGTCGGCGTTGGTTCCCATCTGGGCCGGTGTCAGGCCCTGCACTTCCTCGAAGCTGGTCTTGTAGATCACGCGTTGGCTGGTCATAAGCGGCTGGCCGTTGGTAGAGCGGACTCTCACCGGACCCTCGGTGCGCACGGTATCGGAGATCCAGACTGCGGCCTCGCCCGGCAACACGCCGGTTATGGTTGCAACTGGCGTGGCGCCGGCGCCGACGTTGTTAAGGTAGATCTCGACGTCCGTGGTGGTGCTGCCCATGTTGGAAGCCATCACCCAGTCGCCACCCATCCCGTGGGCTGGATCACTGTCATACCAGGTGAAGAAGCCCTCGTCCTGCAGGGACGATTTCTCGGAGGCAAGCACTTCGTTGAAGCTGTTCCTGTAGATGACCCGCTGGCTGACAACGAGCTTCTGGCCGCTCCGGCTGATTACCTGCACAGGGCCATCAGTGATGGGAGCTGGCAAAGTTGGAGCCTGCCAGAACTGGTATCCGCCGGCGGGGACAGTCAGTGTTGTCATCTGAACGCCGCCGATATAGACGTCGGCTGTCGCAGAAGCCGCCGTGTCGATGTTGCCGACCATGATCCAGTTGCCGCCCATGCTATGAGCGGGATCATTGTCGTACCAGGTGAAGTCGAACTCGGTATCATCTATGTCCGCATCGCTGGCGGCCATGATCTCGTTGAAGCTGTCCTTGTAGAGGACGCGCTGGCTAACCAGCAGGGTCTGGCCGTTGGTCGAAACCACACGTACCGGGCCGTTGGCCAGCGGTGTCGGCGAGAACCAGGAGACCTGGCTGTTGGGAGCGATCGCATTGCCGCCGGCTACATCGTACTGGGCTACTGGTGTGGCCGCGTCGCTGATGTCGCCTACATAGATCTTGACCTCCGCGGCGACGCCGCCCAGGTTGGAGATCATCAGCCAGTCACCCTTCATGTTGTTGGCTGCCATGTTGTCATACCACGGGAAGTAGTAGTTGAGCTGCGTCAGCGTGAAGGAACCGCTTGAACTGCCGGTGTTGCCCGCCATGTCGTCGACGCTGACTGTGTAGTTGTGAGCTCCACTCGTGACCGCGGCCGTGCAGCTGATGCCGCTCGTGGTAGCCAGGCATCCGGCGACCGGATTGCCATCAAGGGTTACCACCGCTGTCGCCGCATCGACGCCAGTGCCGCCGGTATCGGCGAAGTCGGCCGTGATCGTCGGTGACGATGTGGTGATATCACCGCTTGGCGAGAGGTTGGTCACGCCCGGCGCGAGCGTATCCACTGTGAAGGAACCGTTGCCAGTCCCGGGATTGGTTGCATTGTCGTTCAGGGTTATGCCGATCGTGTGCGCGCCTTCGGCCAGGCCTGTCGCCGGGCAGGAGGCGGTGGTAGCGGTGATTGTGCAGTCAGCCATCGGCGAGCCATCCAGATTCACTACGACGGAAGCAGCGTTCACGCCGTTGGCGTCGCTGAGGTCCGCCGTCACTGTAGTCGTTCCGGAGCTGATGATGCCACTCGGCAGGATGCTGGTGGCCGACGGCGCCGTCGTGTCGACGGTGAAGCTGCTGCTGCTGGAGCCGGGATTGCCGGCATTGTCATTCACGGTAACCGTATAGTTATGCAGTCCGTCAGCCAGGCCCGATGTCGGGCAGCTGATGCCGGTGCCGGTAGCCGTGCAGCCCGCAAGCGAGCTTCCGTCTACGGAGATCTGCGCCGTTGCAGAGTTGATGCCTGTGCCACCGTCAGTGTAGTCGCCGCTGACGGTCGGTGAGGCGCTGGCTACCAGGCTGACAGGCGACAGGTTAGTCACGCTCGGCATGACGGTATCAACTGTGAAGCTGCCGAGGCCTGTCTGGGTATTGCCGACATTGTCTTTGACAATGATCTCGATGTTGTGGACACCCTCAGCCAGCCCGGACTTCGGGCAGCTGATGCCGGCGCCGGTAACCGTACAGCCGGACATGATCATTGAGCCATCCACATGGACCATCGCCGTGGTGGAGTCGATGCCGCTGCCGGCGTCGCTGTAGTCGCCGCTGATCGTGGTCGAGTTGACCGTGATGTTGCCGCTCGGCAGGATGTTGGTAGCTGACGGAGCGGTCGTGTCAATGTTGATGCTCGTCGTGCCGCTGCCGGGATGGTTAAGCGAGTATTCAGCAGTGAACTCGACAGTGTGCGAACCAGCCGAACGGGCGGATCCCGGCGTGCAGGAAATTACAGTATTGCTGAGGGCGATCTCGCCGCCGCTGCAGGAATACTCATTGCCGGTCCCCTTGTCGAATATCACCGTGCCGGCATTGATGTTCTGGCCGCCGGGGACACCGCTGATCGTGGCGCTGACTGTCGGCGTCGTATCCGCGGTCCAGTTTCCCGGCTGGAAGCCGAGTGAATCCGGCGTCACTGTCGGAGCTGCCGTATCGACTGAGAATGAGCCGCTGCCGCTGCCGGTGTTGCCGGCTACGTCATCGACGGTCACGGCGATTGCGTGGGCTCCATCGGCCAGACCTGTGGCGGGACAGCTGACGCTGCCTGCGCCGACAGTACAACCGGTCATCGCCACTGTATCCAGGGTGACGGCGACTGTCGCCTGATCGATCCCGGAAGTAAGGTCGCTGTAATCAGCGGTGACTGTCGTACTGCTGGTGCCTATGGCGCCACTCGGCTGGATGTTGCTGACCGTCGGCGCGGCTGAATCTACGCTGAAGCTGCCGCCACCGGTGTTCTGATTGCCTGCCAGGTCATATGCGGTCACCAGGATCGTATGGGCTCCCTGGGCGAAGTTGGCTGCACTGGTGTTACAGCTGATCGAAGTAGTCGTGACCGTGCAGCCTCCCAATGGGGTGCCATCCACCGCGATCGAACCAGTGGCTGTGTTTATGCCGCTGCCGGCGTCGCTCAGGGCTGCCTGAACCGTCGCGGGGCTCGTGGTCGTGATCCAGCCGGAGGGCAGGACGCTGCCGATGCCCGGAAGCGAAGTGTCAACAGTGAACGAACCGCTGCCGGTTCCGATGTTTCCAGCGACGTCGGTCAACTTGATGATCGCGTTCCTGGCGCCATCGGCAACCGCAGGTGTCACGTCACAGGTTACAGTGCCGCTGGCAGCCACGCAGGCGTACGGGAACGAGCTACCGCCATCCAGGCTCAAAGTCGCGCTGGCAATACCAGACGACGGAGCCGGATCTGAATAGGTTCCAGTAACTGTCGGGGTATTGTCGTTGATGTTGCCGCTGGGGCCGCTGTAGGTGACCGCCGGCGATGTGGCATCCGCCACTGTGAAGTAGGTGCGGTTTATCGTCTCGTTGCCCACCATGTCCGAAACATATATGTCGAGCGGGTGAGTTCCGAGGGTCAGGTCGCCAGCGGTCGCGTTACACTCCACATGAGAAGCCGTCTGGATGGGGCAATCCATCAGCATGTTGCTGACGTCCAGGTGGACCATCACAGAGGCAATGTCGACGCCGCTGCCAGTATCTGAATAATCCGCGGTTATGGTCAGGGATGTGATGTCGTTCAGGGTCGCGCCGTCGGCGGGATATATATTGCTCACCGTCGGAAAGGTCGAGTCAGGAGGTGCGAGAGTCGTGAAGTTGCCTTCGACGCTGACGGTGCCATTGGCGTAACCGTCATACGAGGTCACCCTGTAGTAGTAGGTGGTGCTCGGACTGAGGCCGGTCAGGCTCGCCGCGTTGCCGACAGCGACATCCTTGGTCGCGTTGAGCACGGTGTCATTGACTACACCGGTGTATGGTCCACCAGAGGTAGTACCGTATTCGACCTTCAGGGTCGCCGGCTCAGCAGCTGTGCGCTCGATGGCGGCGCTGCTGGTGGTCACGCTGGTGTGGCCTACGCTGGTGACCGACGGACCTGTCGTGTCAACAGGACCTGGGGCAGCGAAGGCAGCGATTGTCTGCGTCGGCAGGTTATCGCCGAGGACTACCTGCTGCTCGCCCTGAGTGCTATCCCAGCGGACGATACCGCCGTTGATGCTTCCAGCAGTGGCAGTCAGGTCATATCCGAGCATCTTGAGGCCGATAGCTGCATCAGCGCCGTGCTGTGTGTGGCTGACCAGTGCGGTCGACTTGGTCGGATCCACGTTGGCCAGGCCGCCGAGGCTGAACAGCGTGCTGATCGGCACCTGGATGTTGACGCCAGTGGACGATACGGTGTTTATCGTACCGGGCCTGATGTCTACCGTCTGCGCTACGCCTGCGATGGCGGACATGGTGGTCGTGCCGTTACCGACGTTGCCGAGGGTGGCTGCTATGGCCCAGTTGGCCTGGCAGCGGACCAGATCATAGTCGGTTGCCGAAGCATCACAGTTGGCTACGGTAGCAGGAGCAGCGAAGCCTCCAGCTGACGACTCAGGTACTGCGACCGGATTGGCGCCGCTTACTGCTGTGGCGAAGTTACGCCAGCCGTTACGCGCATACTTGAGCGTATAGACATTCGGTGTCAGCGTGGTATCGCTCGACAGGGCGCCAGGGACCTGGGCGATGATGCCGAAGCCACCCGTGGTCGGCCCGGCGGTCTGGGCGCTGACGCAGTAGTCGACTATGTCAGTGGAGAAGCCGGCAGCCTTGTGGTTGTCGACGATCGTCCTGATCGCTGAGATCGATGAATCCGCGAAGCAGCTATTATCGACATTCCAGTTGCAACGGAATTCCGTACCCGGGATCACGTCGGTACGCGTCATCAGGTTGTCGATGAGCACCGGGCGGTTTGCCATGTCGTCACCTTCATCAGCTACACCGGTGACGGTCGTGGGGCCAGGGACGGTGCCGCTGGTCGCCGGGGACGCATACTTGGGAGAGATGTCGTTATCGGAGTCCAGCCTGCCCACCAGATCCACCTTGGTGATGCGGAAGCCGAGCTCACCTGCCTCTCCTGCATTGTACTGCGGACCGCCGAAGTACTCATTGACGTAGCGGCGGACCGTTTCCCACTGGCTGACATTCAGAGCATTTGCCTGCGTCGCCACCGACAAATAAACCGGCATAAGGGCCGCGATCAGCAGCAGTACCGGAAATATTGTGAATGTCGCCCGCCTGAACTGTCTCTTCTGCCTTTTACTCATAGCCTCAGTTCCTCCTCAAGTTTGAAAAACACTGGTACCCCACAAAACCGTCTAAACACAACAACTATTAAAACCTGATAAATGCGGAGAGCTTCGCGGAGGTAAAACAGTACGCGTTCAAACAGTATCGCTTCTGATTCCCTGCGTTCGCTTTGGCATAGGAATGCCGCCACGGTCCCGAAACATGGAAGTTACTGCGAAGAGCGAAAGGCCTTACCCAGACTTATGCACCCGCCAACCCCTGGTGAAAATAGAGGTTGATTAATCGTACAACAGCGATGCTTAATCAGTCAATAAGCAAGTGTGGATGGATTCTCTTATTTGCAGGGAGAATACGATTGCTTTTCTGCGGATATGTTATAGGAAACACCAAAATAGACTTGGGATGAAGCTGCTCTACTCCCACTCAATGGTGCTGGGTGGCTTAGACGATATATCCAGCGCCACCCGGTTCACGCCAGGCACCTCGTTTATGATGCGGCTCGACACCGTCTCCAGCAGATCGTAGGGCAGGCGCGCCCAGTCTGCTGTCATCGCGTCTTCGCTGGTCACGGCGCGGATTATGATCGGGTAAGCATAAGTACGCTCGTCGCCCATGACGCCGACGCTCCTGATCGCCGGCAGTACGCAGAACGACTGCCAGAGGTCGCGGTAAAGACCGGCGCGGCGGACCTCTTCCTGCAGGATGAAATCAGCTTCGCGCAGGAGCTCCAGCCGCTCGTGGGTGACTTCACCGATGATGCGGATGGCGAGGCCAGGCCCCGGGAACGGCTGGCGCCAGACCATGTTGTCGGGCAGCCCCAGCTCCGCAGCCACGTTGCGCACCTCATCTTTGAAGATGTGCCGAAGCGGCTCGACCAGGTCGAGGTCCATGTCTTCGGGCAGGCCGCCGACGTTGTGGTGCGACTTGATCTTGGCGGCGTCGCGGGTGCCGCTCTCGATGACGTCAGAATATAAAGTGCCCTGCACCAGGAAGCGGGCGCCTTCCAGCTTGCGGGCCTCTTCCTCGAAGATACGGATGAACTCTTCGCCGATTATCTTGCGCTTCTGCTCCGGCTCGGTGACGCCGGTGAGCTTCTTCTGGAATCGCTCCTCCGCCTGGATATGGATCAGCGGTACATGGAAATGGTTCTCGAAGGCGTCGATGACCTGTTCCGCCTCGTTCTTCCGAAGCAGCCCGTGGTCCACGAAGATGCAGGTGAGGTTGTCGCGCACCGCCCGGTAGACCAGCAGCGCCGCAGTCGAGGAGTCGACCCCGCCGGACAGCCCACAGATGACCCTTTCGTCGCCGACCTGCGCCTTGATGGCATCCACCGATTCCTCGATGATGGAGACCACGGTCCAGCTGGGCGAACAGTCACAGGCTTCGAAGAGGAAATTCTTGAGGATGTCGGTGCCGTAAGGCGTATGTACGACTTCCGGATGACACTGGATCCCGTAAAGTTTGCGTTCTGTACTCTCCATGACCGCGACCGGCGAGCTGGCGGTGGTACCGGTTACCTCAAAGCCATCGGGCGGGGTGGTCACGGAATCGCGGTGGCTCATCCAGCAGGTCTGGGTGGCGGGGAGGTCATCGAAGAGGACTACTTCCTTGGTGACGTTGAGCTCGGTCTTGCCGAACTCGCTCTTGCCGGTGCGGGTTACTTCGCCGCCCAGCGAATGGGCCATCGCCTGCATGCCGTAGCAGATCCCCAGCACCGGGATGCCCAGCTCGAAGATCTCCGGGTCTATCTCCAGGGCGTCGTCGGCGTAGACGCTGGCCGGGCCGCCGGAGAGGATGAGCCCCTTGGGCTCGCGCGCCTTTATCTGCTCGACGGGCGTGTCATAGGGGATCATCTCGGAGTAAACACGGCACTCACGTACCCGCCGAGCGATGAGCTGGCTGTATTGAGCGCCGAAGTCGAGTACGAGAACCGTTTCCATAAGTGGGGCGTATTATAACACCAGGGGGACACATTACTTAATTAACAGTTAAGGGGACACATTACGAGGTCGCGCCGGGACCAGGCAGGGGGACAAATTACTGACAGGTAATCTCTCTACAGCACGCCCCGCAGCCCATCCTCGAACGAAACCGGCTCCACCCCCAGCTCCTCCCGCATCGCCCTGATATCACAGACGTTGTCAGTCAGCAGCATCGCCAGCTGATCCCGGGTCAGCAGCGGCTTGGGCATCACCTTCTCGCTGAACCAGGCGACCGGGCGCACGAGCGCCACAGGAACATGGGCTTTCGCCCGCCGCTTTCCCATGACCCGGCAGATAGTTTCGATCATCTCGTCATAGCTCAGCGCTGCCGGTCCGCCGATCTCGTAGACCCTGTTCACCGCGTCAGCTGTAGTCAAACTCGCGGAAAAAGCCGCCGCGACGTCATCGACCGAGATGGGCTGCATGCGGTAGCTGCCGTTGCCGATCACCGGCACGACCGGCATCAGGCGTATCTGCCGCCTGAGCATGTTGATGAACTCACCCCCCGGGCCATAGATGATGGAGGGTCTGAAGATCGTGTAGTCGAGCCCACTGGCGCGGACCATCTCCTCGGCATCCCACTTGGTGCGGTGGTATGCTGCGCCGGCGCCTTCCCGGGTTCCGAGGGCGCTCATGTGTACGAATCGCCTGATTCCCGCCGCGTCCGCGGCCACCAGCATGTTGCGCGTGCCTTCCACATGGACCTGCTCGAAAGTAGCCGCTCCCTGCCCTTCGAAGATGATCCCTACCAGATGAATTACAGCGTCACAACCGGCGGCGCCGCTGGCCAGAGAGTGGCTGACATGGATGTCGCCCTCGACGACCTCAGCACCGATTCCCTTGAGGAACCAGGCAGAATCGCTCTCAGTCGAGCGGACGAGGCATCTGAGTTCGTGCCTGTCCTCAACCAGCCGCGAAGCGATATGTCTGCCGACGAAACCGGTGGCGCCTGTTATGAATACCTTCATGGCGACATCATATATGGTGGCGCCACAAACGGCGACTGATCAGTTTGACGCGCCGCCATATCCGGCAGACGCGGCGCAGGTTCCCTTAGATCCCTGCTCCCTTTTCGCTCAGGTCTTCACTCTTCTCGGCCACTCCCGCCTCGGCGAAGGTCGCCATCTCGGAAAGGACCTTGCAGCTGGCCTCCACCAGGCTCGACGCCAGCGCCGCGCCGGTGCCTTCGCCCAGACGCATGTTCATGAACAGCATCGGCTTCAGGGACAGCTCGTCCAGCATCAGCTTGTGGCCGGGCTCGACGCTCACGTGCGAGGCGATCATGTAACTGCGGCTCTCCGGGCAAAGGCTTGCGGCTACCATCGCGGCGGCGCCGCTGATAAATCCGTCGATTATTACTGCAACGCCGTTGGCTGCCGCACCGAGGATGACTCCGGCCAGGCCGCCGATCTCGAGGCCGCCGACCTTGGCGAGCACGTCGAGGCCGTCACGCTTGTCAGGCTGGTTGGCGCGGATGGCTTCGGTGATCACTTCCCGCTTGATCTCAAGGGCCTCGGAACCGATGCCGGTGCCCCGGCCGACGCTGTGCAGCAGGTCGGCGCCTGAGAAGACAGTGAGTATGGCGCTGCTGGCGGTTGTATTGGCGATACCCATGTCTCCCGTGCCCAGCAGGTCCGCGCCGGCGGCAATCTCAGCCTCGGCTACTTCGATACCGGCTTCGATACAGGCGATCGCCTGCTCGCGGGTCATCGCCGGTCCCTCAACCATGTTGGCGGTGCCGGGGCGGATCTTCCTGTTGATGACACCCGGGATATCGACCACGGTCGCAACGCCCATGTCAACGATTCGGACCTCGGCCCCCGCATGCCGCGCCAGCACATTGATGCCCGCGCCGCCGGCCGCGAAATTGGCAACCATCTGCGGCGTCACTTCCTGAGGGAAGGCACTGACACCCTCAGCGGCGACACCGTGGTCGCCGGCCATGACGATTATGACTTTTTTGGTGACCTCGGGGAGGGGCTTCCGCTGGATCCCTGCCATTTTGATGGAAAGCTCCTCCAGCACGCCCAGGCTTCCCTTCGGCTTGGTCAACTGGTCCTGCCGTTCCCGCGCCAGGCGCATGGACTTGATGTCCGGGCCGTCGATCTTCTCGATTGTCTCGTTGAGTTTCTGCATAGCTGCCTCCGTTCAGTTTCTGTACTTGTCACCTTGCATGCTTGTGATAAATAAACCAGTTCTCTGGCGGGTCATCGCCTGTGACGACGGGTTCCACCGAAAAAATCTTTTCAATCGATCTGACTGCGGCATCCTTCCGGCCGGCACCGTCCCAGCGCTACCAGAAGAGCCGCCATCGATACCGCCGACTGAGTAAGAAGGCGCACCCGGAATTCTTCGGCGCCCGGGATCTTAAGGGAATGGAAAGGCCGGTTGTGCGTCGGGAACCAGCGCCGGCGTCCCCGTTTGGGGTCGGTCCAGGGAAGCACCTGTTCCACGTCGGGAAGCACTCCGCCTATAGCGCACCAGAACGACGGCGATTTCAGACCGCAACTCGTGCTCACGAGCCCCAGCATGATCAGCACCAGCAGGCCTTCGGCCTTGTGAGCGGATACATCCTTATGGGGAACGAGGTCGAGCAGGGCATGCCCGGCCACACCCGCGGCAAAAGCGGTGAATGGCCTTTTGAAAAGGCTGCCTGCAGCGGCGTTCACGCAGGCATGCGGTACGAGCATCATCCGGGGCTACTCCTTCTCGAATTGGAGAGAATCAGCCGTCTGGTGAGGGAACATTCTTCAGGATTCAGGGTGGGAATGCAACCCGGTTCTTCAGATGGAAATCCACTCGTGGTTCACCCTGCCAAGCTGTTCGGGCCAGGCCGTATCGAACCCGGTGAGTTCTTTACATAAATATCAGGGTAATACCCTACTAAAATAGTTGGATTTGAGCGTAAAAAACATCTATAATCCTATGACCAGGCAAGCTTTTGAACGGGTGCAAGAGCGGCGGTTTTCGCGTTCTTGTGCCTTTTTTTTGCCTGTAACTAAGAAGCGGGTTCAAATAAGGGATATTGAAGGAAAGGGGGTGTTTGAGTGAGCAAATCCATTCGTTTCGCAATTGCTTTGGGTCTCGGCATCGTGTTCGTGCTCACCGTGAGCGTGTTCGCATTCGCCGGCGACTCGACGGGCAGTGCCGTCTATCAGCAGTACTGCGCAGGATGTCATGGAGCCAGCGGGCAGGGAACGGCCTACGGTCCCAACATCCAGGGCGAGTCTGCGAAGGAAGTTTCGTCAGTCACCCGCAAGGGCGAGGATGACGAGATGCCCGCCTACGGCAGGTCTGCGATCAACGACAGTCAGCTCAAGGCACTAGCCGCCTATGTCGCCGGACTTCAGAAGTCCAGTGACGATGAGTATGACCGCGATGATGACGACAATGCCGGTGGCAGCCAGTATGGCGGCGACCGGGATGACGATCGTGACGACCGCGACAGTGGCCGCAACGGCGATCGCAACCGCAGGAGCAATCGTAGCCGCGACTAGTACCGACACCAGGGGTACTAGTCGCACCGGATGAAACCGGAGAAAGATGCTGGATGAAGCCGGGATCCGGATGAAACCGGGCGCTACATGGTTTGAAACAGTTGGGGGGGCCGCTTCGCGGCCCCCCTGCTGCATTAAAAACTCACCTCATCTCACCTCACCCACTGCAATATCGAGGGACTCCACAACCATATAAGGAGACACCAGTCTCTGGCTTCCTGAGTCCGGTGGAGTATGAAAGAATGCCGGAAGTGCCACCCAATAAGCCGTCATTTAAACTGATGCGCAAAAAGAAACGACGCGACTCCAACATCACCTTAATGAATAACCGACTCTGGACCACATTAATCAAATACGAACCATTTAAAAAGTGCTCTGACTGCGGATTTTGCTACGATTTTTGCCCAGCTTACTCGGTTGCTGGTGAGAACACGCAATCTGCCGATCCTGAGCATGAAAATGGCAAAGTTAGGCCTGAAAGTAAATACGGATTTTTCCAGGTTGAAAAACGGTTGTCTGCCTGCCTCCTGTGCAAGGCATGTTTTCCCTCGTGCTCTACTGGAAGGACACCAGACGAAGTTGTCCTGAACCTAAGGGAGTGTCGGCTTGAATCTCAAGGTATGAGCCTGGCTTACAGGATCTTATTCCGTGGGGTGCTGCCTTATCCGAACAGAATAGACCATGCCGTGAGACTTATCTCGCTGATAAAGAAGCTCGGGCTGGTCCGCCTGGCAAAGGCGCTTAATTTTGATACAAGGAGTTTGAGACTGGCTGATGCCATCACGGCAAGAACGCCAAATGCTCATGACAGCACCACTTCGTCGAATGATACAGCCATCGAGTCAGGGAAAACCGTAACTTATTTCAGGAGTTGCGGATTTGATCACTTCCTGCCCGAAGTGAGGCTCGCCACCATGAATATCCTCAATAACGCAGGATACAATGTCGATCATGCAAACAATCATTGCTGTGGCCTTCCCTCATATGCCAACGGCGATACGGGGACAGCCAGGGAGTTGGCGAAGAAAAACATCAAGCTCCTCGAAAGTTCCGAGATAATTCTGACCGAATGCGCGGGCTGCTCGTCTTTCCTGAAGAAATATTCTGACCTATTCGCCGACGAGCCCGAATATGAGGACATCGCCTGGCGTTTTGTGGAGCGTGTCAAAGACTCGCATGAGCTTTTCCAGAGCGATCTACTGATGATTCCGCAGTATCCAGTAAATAGTGCATCCGTGGATATCAAAGTTACATATCACGACCCCTGCCATCTTAACCGCTACCAGGGCATCACTGAGGAACCTAGAAAGATACTAAACGCGATCCCTGGAATAGAATATGTCGAACTGCCGGAATCCGACTGGTGCTGTGGCGGGCCAGGCCTATACAGTGTCACGAATAATGACACATCCATCAAGATATTAAGAAGGAAGATAAGAAATATCAAAAGGACCAATGCAGACATTGTCGCCACAGCATGTCCCGCCTGCATTATTCAGCTTTCAGATGGAATAAGGAGGGAAGGACTGAAGGTGGATGTCATGCATGTAAATCAACTGGTGGCGCAATATGCTGCTGTGCCTGCCCGGTGACGCAATTGCGCAACGTTATTGGGCAAAAAGCCGGGATCTAAGGCCAATGATAGCGTCTGCCCCCTTTTAAATAATCGCCCCCGGGCAAAGCCCCTCGATCAGACACTCCCCGCACCTCGGCCGCAGCGCCTTGCAGACTTTCCGCCCATGCAGCACCAGGTTGATGTGAAAGCTGTAGCGGTCATCCTCTGGCACGATCGCGTTAAGGATCCAGTGGGCTTCCTCACGGGTGGCGTCTTCCGGCAGAAAATCAAGGCGCTTGCAGACGCGGAACACATGCGTGTCCACCGGCATCACCGGCCGCCCGAAGGCGAACATCAGCACGCAGGCGGCGGTCTTTATTCCGACGCCGGGAAATTGCGTCAGGTAGTCCAGCGCCTCACGGTCACCCATTTCCTCCAGGAACCCCAGTTCAAGGTTCCCGTGCTCGGCCAGGATCGCCATAAGGGTCTCCTTGATATAGCGTGACTTTGGGCCGGAGATGCCGCTCATCCTGATGGCGCTGGCGATACTGCCCACCGGCGCCCGGGCGGCGTCTTCCCAGGCCGGATATTTCTTCTTCAGCGATTCCAGGGCCCGGCCGGCGTTTATGTCGGTAGTGTTCTGGGAGCAGATCGTGAAGACCAGCTCGTCGACCGGCGGATAACGGGGCGCGAAGCGCGGCCGGAAATATTCCTGGTCGAGGTAGCGGATGATGACCGGCAGGCGTGCGGGAGTGACGACCATCAGAAGACACCGATTTCGCCAGCCGCCTCGCACGAGGCCCCGGCAGATGAGACACACGAATCAGTCGCCATCAGGATCCGATCCCCGCGCACACCCGCAATCCTCCGGGAATCAACCCTATCTTCACCGGCAGTTCGCCGACGATCTCACCGTCGGTCTGCACCAGCACCGGTTCGCCCGAGGGACAGCTTATCTCGGCCATGTCCGAACGGAAATATTCGGCCAGCGGTTCCTCCAGCTGCTCTTTCATCAGGGCGCTGACCCAGAACCTGATCATCTCCGTAAAGCTCTTCTCCTTGAGCACGCAGAAATCCAGCAGCCCGTCCTGCATATGCGCCAGCGGTGTCGGCCCGAAGCGGCCGCCATAATAGCGCGAGTTGGCCGCGACCACGAAATAACCCTCAGTCTCGTGGCCGCCGCCCTTCACCGATATCAGCGGCAGTTCTTCCGTGACCAGAGTCTTGATCCCGGAGATCGGGAAGGCTGCATGGCGGAGCGCCCGCTTGAGCACCGGATCAAGGTTCTTGATGGTCAGCGCATCGAAACCGACGCCGGCCATCAGGGTGAAGTAGCGGTCGCCGGCGATACCCAGGTCCAGCGGGATGCTCTCGCCTCTGACCGCAAGCCGGCAGGCGTCGTTTATATGGGAAGGGACGGAAAGGGCCTTGGCGAGTACATTGACGGTGCCCACGGGGATGATCGCTAGGTCGACGTCGCTTCCGGCCATGCCGTTGACGACTTCGTTGATGGTGCCGTCGCCGCCGGCGACGACGATGCGGCTGGCGCCGCTGTCCGCCGCGCTCCGTGCGAGGTCAGTCGCGTCGCCAGGCGCTTTGGTGCCCATGGGAACGACGACGGCGCCGTAAGCTTCGAGGGCCGTAGCGATCTTCATCGCTCGCCGCTCGCCACAGCTTCCCGCCGCCGGGTTATATATAAGTGGGATCTTCAAAGTGGGATCCTTATTCCGCCGTACATCTCATGACTGAGAGATTCACGATTGCTGGCGGCAGGCCTCATGCTGGCATCTACTCCGGGATCGACGGCAGCGGCCGGGGAATCCGCTTTCGCGCTTCAAAACCGACATAGTCGGTATAGCCGGCGCTGCGTGCCAGGACCAGCAGCTTGTCGAACTCGCGTCCGACCTGGGACGGTTTGTGAGCGTCAGAGCCGAAAGTTATCGGAACTCCGTACTCGTGCAGGATCTCGAGGATCTCCAGGCTGGGGTAAATCTCCTCCACGGGGCGGCTCAGCCCTGATGCATTAAGCTCCACCGCCACATCGCTCTTCGCCAGCGTCCGGGCGACATCCCTGTAAAGAGGTTTCATATCCGTCGTGGGCCGGTGCCCGTATTTCTTGACCACGTCAATGTGCGTCATCACATCGAAGAGCCCGGAGCGGGCTGCATCCATCACCAGCCCGAAATAGCTCTCGTAGACCTCGTTGATGTCCCGGCGCTCGAACACGAACTTGAACCGGGACTGATCGATGCCCCAGCCGCCGATGAAATGCACCGAGCCATATACATAGTCGAACTCGTAACGCGCCAGCGCTTTGGCGACTTCGTCCAGGTGAGTGCTGATGTAATCCGCCTCGATGCCGAGTCTCACCGGGTAGTCTGAGTGAGCTACCTGAAGGTCCCTCACCTTGTCTATATAGAGTGGAAGGTCAGACTGGGCCATCGCCAGAGTCGGGTCGTCGATATGGAACAGAGGCAGGTGGTCGGCGAAACCCATCTCCGGCAGGCCGAGCTCGCGTGCCGCCAGCACGTATTGCTCCATCTCGCCACCTGCGTGCCCGCAGAAAGGTGTGTGGATGTGGTAGTCAGGTAAATCAGTCATCGGTTAATCATAAACAACCCTGGGGCCAAACCCGAAACGGCGCCCGCTTGCTTTAGAGTTGTCGAACGGTTAAAATAAGGCTCGTCTTATTCATTCAAGCCGACAGGTTTTACCTGCAAGGAGGGGACAGCCGAATGCCTGACGAGGTGCTCACCGAAGCTGTTGAGGAATATCTGGAAGCCATATACAAGATGTCCCTGGAGGGTCCGGTCATCGCCGCGCGCCTTGCCGAGAATATGGGCGTATCGCCGCCGACTGTGGCCGACATGCTCAAGCGCCTCTCGGAGAAAGGCCTGGTCAAGACCAGCCGCCGTGACGGCGTCAAGCTGACTAAAAAGGGACTCGAGGCCGCCGAGACCATGGTCCGCCGCCACCGCCTCTGGGAACGCTTTCTCACCGACGTCCTCGGCCTCAATTGGGACGAAGTCCACGAAGAAGCCTGCCGCCTCGAACACGCCATGAGCCCTCAGGTGGAAGAAAAGCTCGCCGATATCCTCGGCCATCCCGAGACCTGTCCCCACGGATTCCCCATACCCGGCACTCGGGGCGCCAAAAAGCGTGCCCGTGAGGCCAAGCCCCTTTCGATGCTGTCGGTCGGCGACGAAGCTGTCATCGAGCGGGTCACCGAAGAAGATTCCCAGCTGCTGCAGTACCTTTCCTCACTGGGCCTGCTTCCCGAAGCGAAGATCTCCATTAAGGAGATTGCACCGTTCAGGGGCCCGATGCTGGTGCAGGTCTGCGGCGCCCAGTATGCCCTCGGCCAGGAAGTGGCTTCCAAGATCATGGTAAAGGCCAAGTAGCCGTGAAGTCTTCCTCCTCGATAATCACGAAGGCCAGATAACGCGATGCAGTTCTCCTGTCACGGCGCTATCCACAAGCTGAGGGGCCAGACCGATTTCACGATCGCCCTGGCTGGCAATCCCAACGTGGGCAAGTCCAGCATCTTCAACAGTCTCACCGGCATGGGCGTAGAGACCGCCCATTATCCCGGCAAGACTGTCGAGCTGAACATCGCCACCACTACCCTGGACGACCTCAACATCGGCATCATAGACCTGCCTGGGACTTACGCGCTTGGAGCCGTATCCGACGACCAGTGGGTAGCCCGGCAGGGAGTCCTTGACGGGCAGCCCGACGCGGTGGTCATGGTGATCGACGCCACCAACATGACCCGCAACCTTTACATGGTGCTTCAGTTCCTTGAGCTCGGTTATCCGATGGTAGTAGCCATGAACGTGATGGACGCCGCCAGGCGCGAGGGGCGCCATATCGACATCAACCGGCTTTCGGTTCTTCTTGGAGTGCCCGTGGTGCCGACCGTGGCCAACCGCGGCGAAGGTCTCGATGAGATGATCATGGCGGCGGTAGAGGTTGCCAGGAACAAGCAGAAGCCTGCACCCCTGGGGATCTCATACGGCCTCGATGTGGAGAGCATGATCTCCCAGCTGACTGAGGCCATATCGGGAGCCGGCCTGGAGGAACCCTACGGGATACCCGAACGGGCTCTGGCCCTGCTCCTTCTGGAGAATGACCCGGAGTTTATCGAGATCACTTCGGAGCTTTCCGGATGGGAGCATGTCCTGGAGCTGGCCATCGAACTGCGGCACAAGATGGAGGTCGCTCACGGCCAGAAAGCGGCGACCCGGATCGCCGGAGAGCGTCACGCGCTGGCGGGCATCATCAACGACGAGGTAGAAACCAGGGCTGAAGAAGAGAAGCAGGGCTGGGGCGAGCGGCTCTGGGGCTACACCACCAGCCCCGCTACCGGCATTCCAATCCTTCTCCTGGTGCTGGCGGTCAATTTCCTGATCCTGTATTTCCTGGGCAATGCCCTGGCGGAGATCATCAGCAATTTCTGGGCGGGCCATGTGGCGCCGCCGATCAGGGACGCCGTCTTTGGCGCCTTTGGCGAGAATATCTTCACCATATCCTTATTGTGGGCAGTGGATGGTTTCGAGGCGGCGCTCACGGTTGGAATCCCGTTTGTCCTTGTCTTCTATCTGCTGTTCGCATTCCTGGAAGATACCGGCTACCTGAACTCGGTAGCGTTTCTCACCGACTCGGTCATGCACCGGTTCGGCCTGCACGGGCGCGCCATGATCCCCATCGTTGCCGGCGCCGGCTGTAACGTGCCCGCGATCATCGGCACCCGGGTGCTGACGACCATGCGCGAAAGGGTGATGGCCGGGGTGCTGATCGTGATGGTTCCCTGCAGCGCCCGGAACGCTGTCATCTTCGGGGCAGTGGCTTTTTATTCAGGCTGGCAGAGCACCCTGGCTCTCTACGCCATCATCCTGTTCCTCTGGGTGGCGGTGGGCCTGGCGCTCAACAAACTGATGCCGGGCGAGACGAGTGGGCTGGTAATGGAGATGTTCCCCTTCCGCCGCCCGCATCTCAAGACCATATTCAAGAAGACCTGGTTCCGTTTCAGGGATTTCGTCTTCCTGGCGATCCCGCTGCTGTTCATTGGCAGCGCGGTCCTCGGGCTGATGTTCGAGACAGGTGTGTTGCAAACGGTGGCTCACTGGTTCTCGCCCGTGCTCGAAGGCTGGATGGGCATCCCGGCGGCTGCCGGAGTGGCGCTGATGATCGCGGTGCTGAGGAAGGAGCTGGCACTTCAGCTGCTCGTGACCCTGGCTATCGCTTCGGGGGCCAGTGACGAATCCTGGGATAACCTGAACTCCTTCATGACCAATGAACAGCTTTTCATCTTCGCGCTGGTAGCGGCTATCTACATCCCCTGTGTCGCCACGATCGCGGCGCTGGCGAGAGAGCTGGGTTGGAAGCGGGCACTACTGATCATGTCATTCACGATCGCCCTGGCGGTACTCGTCGGGGGCCTGGTCAATCAGCTGTTCAAGGTGATTTAGGAATCCAGTTTCGCGAGCACTATGCTGGCGACCTTCTTGGCCTGCTCGAGGGCCGGCTTGTCATCCGCAGGGTCGGTGCCGGGGGCTCCGCCACCGCCGGAAGCATAGACGCAGGTGTCTCCAGCCTTGGAGTGGACAAGAAGGACTGCTTTATCCCAGGAAGCATGCATCCCGATTCCCTCGACTGGCTCGGCCAGCGGGCCTTCGGCGTAATTCATGTAATCAGCCATGCTGCAGGGTTTGACGATGATGACGTTGGCCATGCGCGGCGCCGCGCCGGTAGAAAGGTAGGAGCAGGACCTGGTTCCTTCGCCTTCACTGCTTTCAGCAGCCGCCACCGGCTCGCCCAGGACTGATTCAGCGTCGGCCTTTGTGAAGAGGACGCAGGGATCGGGCACTTCTGCGCTGGCGGATTTGGTGGTGGTTTCGGTTGAGTCGCCACAGGCAGAGATCAGCACTGCGAATGCTGCGGCGAACAAAAGAACAGTCAGGAGACGAATCTTCATTTAAGGCCTTCCCTTTCATCGTGGTACAGGCATGGGATATGGGACGCGCCCAATATAACCTCACCGCCCCTGCAATTCAAGCTCCAGGCCGGGATCGGGCCGCGCACCCTGCTTTTCCGATATCTGGAAGGATGCGCCGCTAAGACCTGGCCGCCGTTTTGTGGGTCAAGTTTCCCGTCCGGTTTCCCGATAAGGATTGCCACACGAGGCTAACTCACTCACCACCTTTGGGGAGGAGGTGAAAAACATGGCAACCGATGCCAGGGTCAAGACCCAGCCTGTCAGGGCGAAGATCCTCACCGACGAGTACGAGATCGAGGGCAACGTACATCTGAAGCCGGGCGCACGCCTGGGACGGGTATCCGATATCCTCAACGCTCCCGACGCGGAGTTCATCCCGGTCACGCAGGCAAGCTGTACCAGCCGCGGATCGGCGGATTCCACCCCGGTGGAGACCGACTGTACAATCGTACAGGTGCGGACTATCAGGATGGTCTTTCCGTTCGAGGACTCATAAGCCCTGCTCATAGCCGCTTTTTCAGGCTGTTGTGAGCCGGTTTTCTATCGCCGTGGAATGGGTATATTTATCCATGTGTACAGTAACGGGAATCAATTATTATACAATTGGATAAAATAATCCCGTCCGATAACGCATATTATTTATGCATGAGGCAGGGACACGTTTTTCCGCGTTTATCCAGCGGTACAGGTGTCCCGGCTCGACACCGCGGGCGAAAGGAAGAGCGTGGGACTGTCAGTAGCGGAAATCCTCAAGATGCCGATTCTGGCCGACGCCAGTGTGCTGGCCGGCGAGAAGGGGCTGGACCGCGAGGTGACCCAGGTCACTGTGGGCGAGGTTCCCGATATCGGCGACTGGCTCAGCGGAGGCGAACTGGTGCTCTCCACCTTCTTCGCAGTCGAGACCACACCGGAAGCCCAGGTCGAGTTCACCCGCAAGATCATCAAGGCGGGCGCCGCCGGCCTGATGCTCAAGCCCGGCCGCTTCATAGAAGAGATCGACGCCAAGATAATCGAACTCGGCCGCAAGCATGACTTTCCAATCGTCGAGGTCCCCTCTGAAGTCCGCTGGACCCATATAACCGCCGAGATATCAGAACGCATCGTCGGCGAACACGTCGCACTCCTTCGCCGTTCCCAGGAGATCCACCAGCGCCTGCTTGAGGTAGTCATCGATGGCGGCAGCTGGAAGTCAATCGCCGACACCGCCGCCAGCCTGATCGGCCGGCCGGTACTTCTGGAAGACTCGTTCCATGAAGTCCTGGCCAGCTCGGAACTGAGCGACGACGATCTGAGCCTGGTCACGGAGTTCGAGGATGTGCGCAAGTCCACTGCCAAGGCCGGGGAAAAAGCCGCCAGGACGACCGAACGCTATAGCCGCACCCCCCTGAGGAAGAAAGAAGCTTTCCCTGCCAGGATCACCGTTCCCATCATCGTCAGCCGCGACACTCTCGGCTACGTATCAAGTTTTGAAATGGATACCGAGCTCAATGAACTCGACCTGGTCGCGCTGGAAAGCGCCGCCACCGTGGCCGCGGTAGAGATGGGCCGCGAGCTTACGCGCATGGAGGCCGAGACCCGGCTGCGCGGTGATTTCGTCGACGACCTCCTGGGCGACGAGTTCGACGGCGGCCCCACCATGTTGCAGCGAGCCAGTTTCCTCGGCGGCGACCTCAGCCGCGGCTGCCTCTGCCTCATCGCCGACATCGACGCCTTCGGCGAGTACGTCCGCGACAAGGCGCTCACCGAGCCAGAAGTCCAGCAGATCAAGAACCGCTTCTTCAGCGGCGTCAAGCAGGAGATCCGTTCCCACCACGAGAATGCGCTGCTTACGCCGAAGAGCGACAATGTCATCGCCTTCCTGCCGCCGCTCAAGGACGGCGACAAGCAGCTGATGGCCATAGCCCGCGCCACCGCCCTGCGCATCCGGCAGAGTTGCCGCGAGACCCTGCCCGACATCACAGTCTCGATCGGGATCGGCCGTTTCCATGCCGACCCGCTGGAGACCCGCCGTGCCTATCGCGAAGCCCAGTCGGCGCTGCAGGTGAGCCAGAGGCTGGGGGAGGCTGGCGCCATCGCCACCTTCGATGACATGGGCATCTACAAGCTGCTGCTCGGCGCCCTCGAGGAAGACCCGGAAGAGGTGCGCAACTTCTACGAAGAGACGATCGCCCGCATCGAGGAATACGACAGGCAGCACAACACTGACCTGGTCGGAACCCTGGAGACCTACCTCACCAACAACCTCAGCGTCGCAGCCACGGCCGAGGCGCTCTTCACCCACCGGCACACGATCCGCTACCGCCTGGGACGCATCAACGACCTCACCGGCCTCGATGTCCACCGCAGCGAGGACCAGGAAAAGCTCGGCTTCGGGCTCAAGGTCATGCGTTTATTGCGGCGTTAATCAGATTCTGCCACCCGGTAGACCAGCTTTTCCCAAAACCTGCCTCTTTGCTTTACTGGGATAATCAATCAATGTATCCTGTTTTTCATGGGAAAAGCGTCTAAAAAAAAGAAGAAGATTATCAAAAAACCCGCAGAGGTCCGGAAGGGACCGGGCAATGCGGGGGAACACGAGCATTCGTCAACCCAGGGCGATGAATCCCCGAAAGACTCTATAGACTACCCCCTCGCTCAGGCTACTTTACTGATATTGATTTTCACGATCATCGTTTACCTGATCAGTTTTTTATCATTGCCTGTCCTCGCGGATTCAAGGTGGTCGATTCCCACCGCTGTAAGTATCTACAAAGAGGGTGACGTCGACCTTAATGAGTATCGGGCCGTGGTGAAGGCCAACGATTATTACAAGGTCAGGACGATCGGCAGCAGGCTATATAACGAATTTCCGATTGGAGTCTCGCTGCTAGTACTGCCGATCGTGTATTTCTATGATCAGTTCACGGACCTGGGTGAGTCAGTTAACTATGCCACTCCCAAAGAAGCCGAGATGTTCATGGCTTCGTGCATCGTGGCGCTGACAGCAATATTGCTGTACCTGATTGCGCGGAAAAAGGGCCTGGGCTTTGCCGGGGGTCTGTTTCTGGCGCTGATATTCACGTTCGGGACATCTGCATGGTCTACCGCAAGTCTGTCACTATGGCAACATGGGCCGTCCATGCTCATGATCACAATCACGCTGTACCTGGTCCTCATCGCAAAGGAAAGACCCTTTATTATCCAGTTTGCAGCTTTGCCTCTGGCTTTTTCATACATCATCAGACCAACCAACAGCATAGCTATCATTCTTTTCTCGATCTACATCTTCCTTGAGTATCGCCGGTATTTTTTAAGATACATCCTGTGGGGAATTCTGATGGCAATCCCCTTCCTCTGGTTCAATTATTCGATTTACGGATCGCTGAGTTCGCCTTATTATGCGACCGACAGGCTGTTTGGCCGGAGTCTGGAAACTATCCTTGTCGCCCTGGCGGGTAACCTCATAAGCCCAGGCAGGGGTATTCTAATTTTTTCACCGATCCTGATCCTTTCTTTTGCTGGTGTGATTATCAAGATCAGGCGCAGCACTTTTGAAAGACTGGACCTGTTTCTGATTTTGATCATCGGATTTCACTGGCTGACTATTTCCATGGTAACTGAATGGTGGGGAGGTCACAGTTACGGTCCCAGATTCTTCACCGACATGATGCCGTTGATGATCTACTTTATGATCCCGGTTTTCCTGATCGTGCCCAAGCTTGATGGCTGGCACAAAAAAGCTGTTATAGCCGGGATTTCAGTCCTGACGATCTTCAGTGTGTTCGTGCACTTCAGAGGCTCAACCTGCGGGCAGGTGCAGGATTGGAACGTACATCCGGATATTATGGAAAATCAATCGAGGCTTTGGGACTGGGAGGACATCCCTTACCTGACTGGCATCGATGGTAATCTGTTCCGCTGGCAAGAGGACTGCTACGATCCCGAGTTAAAGTAGCAGACTGTAAGAAATTTCAGAAGCCGTCCTGAAAAGGTCATCTTTGGGCCAACTGTTTTGGATCCCCGAACCCGGCGTTGATACATCCCTCCATTTCTAGCAGCCGCCTCGTAATTACCCTGCAAAATAGCTGATATTCTGAATAACAACTATAGGTGGATTGCCCTATTGACTGTTGTGGTGACGGTATTATGATGGTATTGAAAGTAGCCCCGGACATAAGTTTGTGCCCGGCAGCCGGGAGACTGGGGTTCTCGGAGGCCGGGCATCTTTTAGCAGCAACGAAGCAGGAAGCTGAAGGGAAGAGCCAGATGCAATCGAAATGGAACAATGGCTCGATCCGGGCTCGAGGACCCGGCTCGCGAAGCCGGTTCATATCCTATGTCTTCCTGATCATGATCGCCCTGCTTGCAGGGCTTGTTTTTTACGCCAATCCCGCCCAGGCGGTTTCCACGGTCCACATCCTCAACGACGAGAACGGCGGCATGTGCCGTGACATGGGCTGGACCTGGGACCCTGAGACCCGAACGTGCACGATGACCGGTAGCATGGAACTTCCTGGCGCAGATGCGATCCATGTGGAAGGCGAAGGTCTCACCCTTGACGGCGCCGGATACACCATCACCGGCAACGGTCTGGGCAACGGCGTCACCGTCGGTTCATTCAGAGGCGTAACGGTAAGGAACATACATATCTTTGGTTATAGCCTCGGCATCACGGCAGCAAGCGCTCCAGGGGCAACCGTACTGGGAAACGAGGTCATGAACTGCGCCACGGGTATCTACATGAACGGCTCCATCGACGCTCTCATCAGCACCAACACACTCACCAGCAACGGTCACGGCGTGAACCTGGGCTACGGTAGTGAGAATAACCTGGTCACCATGAACACAATGACCAGCAACTCCATCGGCGCCTATGTGTTTGTGTCCAACGACAGCACTTTCACCTTCAACACCATCGAATCGAGTTCTTCTTGTGGCGTAAGTATCAACTACTCCACCGGTAATGCTGTTTATAACAACATGCTGACCGGCAACGCCACCCAGGCGGAAGTGGTCTTCAGTTCCAACATCTTTGACATGGGCCCTGTACTCGGCGGCAACTACTGGAGCGACTGGGCGCCGCCCGCTCATCCCGACGGTGATGGTGACGGCTTTGTCGACGATCCCTACGTCTTCTCCGGTGGCCAGGACAATTATCCGCTGGCAAGCCCGACCGGGTGGGACCAAACTGCCCCCGTGGTTGAGAACACGGCTCCCAATGGCACCATCCGCAACGGCAACCCGACGATAACCGCGTCTTATTCCGACCAGGCGCTTTCCAGTGGCATGGATACCGGTTCAGCAGCTGTGGTCTTCACTGACAGTCCGAATCAGGCGCCGGATGACTATGTCTGCGCGGCTACCGGCTCGCCTGACGGGACGATCACCTGCGCCCAGCAGGGCTCGCCAGTAAACTCGCTCACACAGGGCCATTATGAGTTCCAGGTTTCCATAAAAGACAACGAGGACAACACCGGTACGGCGTCGGGCAGCTTTGACATCCAGGCATACCGTATCTCGGATACCGTCGGCGGGCAGGACTGCACCCTGTTCGGCATCTGGGATGCCGATACAAAGACCTGTACGATGACAAGTGATTTGAATGTATATGACCTTGATGGACTGTATATACAAAGCAACGGCATAACCCTGGACGGCAATGGGCACTCGCTGACAAATACTGACACGCTCGGCTCCCTGTATTGGGGCGCTCACATCGAGAGCAGGACCGGCGTCACAATCAAGGACCTCACTGTCAGCGGCTTCTACGCCGGTATCTTCCTGCCTGGCGCATCCGGAAACACGATTTCCGGGAACCACCTTAACGGCAACACGATCGGCGCCCTTATCCCTTACGTCAATGCTCCCGGAGGCGGCATTTACCGCCCCAGCGACAACACCGTCATCGGCAACGACATGTCCTCGAACTCCTATGCCGGTCTGTACTTCATCAAGGCTGACAACAACAAAGTCGTGGATAACACCTTCACCGGTAACACCGAAATGTGTGTCATCGCCGACGCGGATGACGGGGCCGAAAACCACGGGCTCACATTCAGCGGCAACACCTGCAGCGGCAGCCCCGATGGTTTCCAGCTCTGGCGAACACATGAGAGCCGGTTCGTCGGCAACTCGGTAGCGCCAGGAACAGCGGGGAAAGGCTTCGCCCTCAACAAGTGCGACGGCAATATATTTGAGCGCAATGTCATCCTTGGTGAAAGTGCGAGCGGCTTCACTGGCTTCGCCGATGAGGGCATGTCACCCGACAATGACGCCAACCAGTTCTACAGCAATAGTTTTATCAAGACCACTTTCCCCTACCAGTTCACTGCATTTAATCTCGGGGACGCGGGGGACAGTGGCAACACCTTCACTCGCGAATTCGGCGGCGGCAATTACTACTCATGGCGCGATAATCCCGGCGAGGGTTGCAGCGACGTCGACCCCACTGACGGTTTCTGTGACACTCCCTACGTCTTTTCCAACGGTCAGGATAACCGGCCGTGGACAATCGACGGAGCCTGGGCGCCAGACTACTATTGGACCTGGTACGACAACCTCTACGCTGACAACTGGGTGCTGATGGCCAATCCGCTTTCAGCCCCGGCTGATTCCTGGTTCGATCTCGAGATCGCCGGCGACGACCTGGATCCCGGCACTCTGGAGGGTCTGGAGTCCGGGCAAGTTCCCCCGGGCAGCTCACTGACGCCGGCATATCCCGGAACCATGGGTGGCCCGACAAGCATCAATCAGCGCGGACCCGGTCAGGCTATCACCAGCCAGCGCATCCTCTGGGCCGGCAACTCCATCGAGGAAGTGCTGGGCATGGATGTCGACCGGCTTTCTGACCACTACTACTGGACCTGGTATGACGAGCAGAGCGCTGGTTACAAGAACTGGGTCATGGTCGCCAATCCGGATCCGGTGCACGACGCTTACGCAGAAGTCAGGATCGCCGGCACGGTACGCTGGTCGGGAGCGGTAATAGCCGGCGGCAACGTCACGCCGAACTTCCCGGGTGTCCTGGGTGGCCCGGTCGAAGTCCAGGCCTGGGTCGACGAGGACAAGACGGCGCCCGCAGATGTGCTGGCTTCCCAGCGGGTGCTGATGAACGGCGATACGGCATTCAATGAACTGCCCGGGACTCCGGCCGGCGAGCTTTCGGATCATTACATCTGGACCTGGTACGATTATTCATCACCTGGTGCTCAGAACTGGGTGATGCTGGCCAATCCCAAGGCTTATCCTATCTACTATGAAGTCAAGGTTGCAGGGGTATCCATGGGAAGTGGGGAGCTGGCGTCTGCCGGCCAGACAGGAAGTATCGCCTACCCCGCTTTTGCCGGCGAGATCGGCGGACCCGTCGAAGTCCACTTCTGGAAGGATGCGGTTGGTGGTTCACTCATAACCGAAGGCATCGCCTCCCAGCGGGTGCTCTGGGGCCCGTCCTTCGGGGAGCTTCCCGGCTATCCATACACCGCTCTCGACTCCACTTATCATTGGACCTGGTACGACTGGAACAGTCCAGGATCGCTGAACTGGATCATGGCCGCTCCCGATCCGGCCGTTACCGAGCCGGTTAGAGTAGAATTCAGCTTCATAGACAGAAGTGGCACCCTCATGGTCGTACGCGCCGGCTCCTGTCTGGTCGACTCTGACGACCCCGATCCCGATAATCGCCGCTGCTTCTGGAGCTATCCTGGTTATAAGGGTGGACCCGTCCAGGTAAGAGCGGTGCTCGAGGGCACTTCGACACCGGCTAAAGTCATCGCCTCCCAGCGAGTGTTGTGGAACGGCTTCTTCAACGAGGTGCCGGGAACGGTGCTCAACTAAATTTATCGTCGCCACGCCGAGTCTGCACTCGCAGCCGGTCTGTCTTCCTGAGTTTCCCGTAGCCCTAACGGGCGTATCACTTCCTGCTGCTTTGCAGAGTTCCTGCACTCAAGAATCCCTGTTTTTGATGTAAATCAGATGAGTTTTCGACTCTTAATGTTTATCCGGGAACCTTGCGGTTATGTAAATATAATCAAGAACATGCGCTTGATAATAAAGGAGGCGCGAATGGTAATACCAGCGATTTATCGAGGATGCGGGCGGCAATTAATGCTCGAGAGAGCAATCGCAGTCTAATATAAAAGGGTGAAAGGTATTAGGGGAGATAGACCATGAAAAAGATGAAACTCAAAATTCTTGTCAGTCTTGGGCTGGCGCTGGTATTGCTGGCAGCAATGGCCGGTACGCATGTTTTGGCAGCCAAGCCCGTCCCAGTTGGTCCCATCCAGTTTCCTGGAAACAAGATCCAGCAGTTTGCCCAGCCTCTACCGACTCTGGATGCGGCTGGTGGAAGCATACAGACTATTCTGGATAATGGAACCGAGATTCCAATGAGGATGGTGGAGTTAAGGGCTAACATGTTGCCACCTACTTTCGTGCCGGCGAACGGCCTGCCATACGCGGGTACAGCTGTTTTCGGGTATAGGGCAAGCGCCGCGCCTGTTGCTCCGTTAACGGCCGTTGATACTTACGTCAATCCGGTCATAGTGGCATCAAGGGGAACACCAACCACGATGCGGTATATCAACAACCTGACTACAAATGCAATCAACTGGAGGGCCTGGACCGACGCGAGTCTGCATTCTGCCTTCCATCAGTCGGCAGACATGGGGATGCCCACATCTGGTGACCTGAACCACTACCAGGGACCGGTCCTGGCTGTGCCTCACCTTCATGGTGGCGAGGTCCCGGCGGTTCTTGATGGTGGGCCGGAAGCCTGGTTTGCCAGCGACGTACCGGGGCCGGACACGGTAACACCCTACAAGACCCAGGGCCCCGCTTACTATTCCAAAGCCGGGGCAGCCTCCAACGAAGCCATTTACACCTATCCCAATGACCAGGAGGCAGCGCCTCTCTGGTTCCATGACCATCTGCTGGGTGGTACGCGCCTCAACGCCACCTTCGCCGGTCTGGCTGGTGGTTACGCTCTTACAGACCCGGGTCTGGCACTGCCGATCGGGCTGCTGCCGGTCGGTCTGGACACAAATGGCAACGGCGCGATGGATGCCGCAAACGAAGTAGTGACGCCACTGGTTATCCAGGACCGTATGTTCGATACCAACGGCGAGTTGTTCTTCCCCAATGTGGGGATCAATCCGGAACATCCTTACTGGGTACCGGAATTCGTCGGCGATACCATCGTCGTCAACGGTAAGGCCTGGCCGTTTCACAATGTAGACCAGCAACGCTATCGCTTCTACATGATAAACGGTTCTAACTCACGCCCCTATGATATGTTCCTGCAAAACACGACCACTGGAGCTAAGGGTCCTGGAATGTGGGTCATCTCCACTGATGGCGGCTATCTGGACAACCCTGTCTACATAAACCCGAACGCCACCCAGGCGCAGATAAAGGCTGGTGCGCAGAAGAGCCTGATGATGATGCCGGGTGAGCGCTACGAGGTGATCATCGACTTCGCCGGAGTGCCAGCCGGGACGAACCTTGTACTGCGCAACACCGCGCCAACAGTAATGGGTAATCCCAAGGCCAGCCTCGACGGGCGCATCATGCGGTTCCGGGTAACCGGCAACGTGCCTGTAGGAGGCGATAACAGCTATAACCCGGCTACTTCCCTCACGCCGTTACGTGCCGGCGCGCCTATTGTCCGCCTACCGGGAACGCCCGGTGGCCCCGCCATCAGCACTGCGACCGTGAATACGACCCGTCTGCTGACCCTGAACGAAGTTGTCGGAGCCGGAGGCCCGCTTGAGGCACTGGTCAACAACTCCAAGTGGAGCGGTCTGCGTCCCGATATGACTCCGATACCCGGGTCAACGCTGGTGAATGGCACCAATCAGGGCGTTTTCAGCTTCCAGGGCAACTACCTGACGGAGGTGCCCAACGAGGGTGATACCGAGGTCTGGGAAATCGTCAACCTGACGGCTGACTCCCATCCCATCCACCTTCACGCGGTACAGTTCCAGCTTGTAGACCGTCAGCCGTTCGATGCAAAGGGTTATACGGCATCATACGGCGCGTCGTTCCCGGGCGGAGTCTATATCCCCGGCTACGGTCCGCCTGGCGCCTACAATACTCCCAACGTAGCTGGAGCTATCGGGGGCAATCCAGACGTGACGCCGTTCCTGCTCGGAGCGCCTCTGGCGCCACTGCCTAATGAGGCAGGCTGGAAAGACACGGTCATCATGCACCCTGGCGAAAGGACACGCGTTGCCGTTCGCTGGGCGCCACAGGACATCCCTTCAGGAGTCACGGGTAGCTTCAGTTTCACTCCCAACATCCTGAACGGAGTCTATGTCTGGCACTGCCACATCACCGACCACGAAGATAACGAGATGATGCGGCCTGACATGATAATGCCGAACACGGTCGAAACAGCCAGGAAGTACCAGCAGGGCATAGATTACTAGGCGACAAGACAAATGAGGAAAATGAGGGGCTGCCGCAAGGCAGCCCCTCATTTATCCCAAAGACCAAAAGGAAGTCAAAAAGGTTTGTACAAAGGGATAAAACAATAAAAAATCATTCTATACAGTTGTACAAAGACAATCCCCGGTGGAATGGGGATTATTTATATGTATAATCAATAGGATTTCCGCCGGGCCCCTGCTTCCGCCGCAAGGATCAGGGTCTCGTTTGCGCTGGAACCACTTTTATCCACTTATATAAGGGCATAGTGGCTGATGCAGATGGCATCGATCGCCACATGCCGGAGAAACATGGAATGTGCCGATTAAGCGCCATCACATCATCTGAATATTTCTCCCCCATGGAGAACGTCATGGCCCTGAACACCATGAAGGAAGGCCACGACGGCTCCGGGCTGGGGCTGGTGCTGCGTGATCTCGGCGGTGTGTTCGGCGATCTCAAGCAGTATCCCATCCTCTCCGGAATCTGCTCTGCCGACGGGCTCGAACTGCTCGACGGCTTCATGAGCGGCGAAGGCTTTCGCGAAGTACATTTCTGGCAGCCGGATATCGACGACAGCGCCCCTGAGCCGGAGACCGGTCGCCGCGACCACTATTTCGCCAAGGCTTATGAGTACCCCGCCGGCTGGAAGAACCGCTCCCAGGCAGACCGGGATGACCTGCTGCTGGCGACGAGGCTGGCGCTGCGCGAACTGGGGGAGGAGAGCGAGTCCATCTTCGTCTTCTCGTTCTACCCTGACACGCTTACCCTGAAGGAAGTGGGTGATCCGCTGGAGCTCGGCCAGTTCTTCCGGCTTGATGACGGCTCGCTGGAAGCGAAGATCGTCCTGGCCCAGGGACGCCAGAACACCAACTATGATATTTACCTGTACGCCTGCCATCCGTTCTTCCTGCAGGGTTACTGCACGATGACCAACGGCGAGAACACCGCCTTCGTGCCGATCATGGAATTCCTCACCGGCCGCGGTTTTCCGGGTTACATGGGCTACAATTCCGACTCGGAAGTCTTCGCTCACATCCTGCACTATACTCAGCGGCAGCTGGGCTATCCGTTGACATACTATAAAGATGTGATGACTCCGCTGAGCGAGACCGAGATCGATACGAGGAAGGACGCCGCGGCTCTGCGGTTGATCCGCCGCTCGCTGAGGCCGCTTTGCATCGACGGCCCCAACTGCATCATCGGCTTCACGCCGGACGGTTCGGTCTTCATGCTGCAGGACGCCAAGAAGCTGCGTCCAGGTATAGTCGGCGGCGTGCCCGGCAAATACGCCCTGATGAGCGAGGAATGCGGCGTGGACGAAGCCGTACCCAAACGCAACAGGACCGAAGATTTCTCACCCATGAAATACGACATGGCGATCATCAGCCCCGGCGCCACCGAGTTGAAGAAGTGGAGCCAGCTGACCCCGTAAACCAGGGGACAACCAGGGGGACACATTACTTAATTGGTAATTAAAGGGACACATTAAGAAAGTCTGATCAGCGGCAGCAATTAAAGGGTCACATAACCAAAAACGCGAGAATCAAATGGAACCAGCTAACAGACTAGACCAGAATCACGAACTCTCACTGCGAGAGTTCCCATATATCATCCGCTGGCGGGACGACCGCTGCACCCGCTGCGGGCGCTGTACCACGGTCTGCCCGGTGAACGCCATCGAGGCCGCGCCCCACGTGCACCGGCGCGTTTATTCCGAGGGCGGCTCGCCCGACCCGAAGGCGACGCGCGAGATCGTGCACGTCGTGAAGCAGGTAACCGACATCGAGCGCTACTGCACCGGCTGCGGCACCTGCACGCTTGTCTGCCCCAATGAGGCGATCGAGCCGGAACTCAACCCGCAGAACAAGTTCCTCACCTACAAGAACCTTGGCGGCGCACCCTATCGCCGCGGCGGCCGGCGCAATGACCCGTCGCCGTCGACAGTGGACCAGCTGAAGTTCACTCGCATCTCCATGCTCACCGACCCGGCGCTCGACGCCGGCCGGCACGAGTTCCGCATCCGCACGCTGCTGGGCCGCAACCTGCCGCCGGAAGCGCTGCCGCTCAAACGTCGAGGCGACCGCCTGGTAGTAGGCAAGACCATGCCCGCCAAGCCGCTGGGCCAGGGAGCTACAACCGAGCACAGCAGCCTCGCCGGCCAGGGATTCATCCCGCCGGTGCGCGAGATCTATCCGATCCGCATCGGCAGCATGAGCATCGGCGCTCTTTCACCGCATATGTGGGAGGGCCTCGCCATGGGCGTCGCCTACCTCAACGAGGTCGAGGGCATGCCTGTGGTCATGTGCACCGGTGAGGGCGGCATGCCGCCACGCCTGCTCAAGAGCCGCTTCGCCAAATATTTCATCCTGCAGATCGCTTCCGGCTATTTCGGCTGGGATGAGATCATCCATGCCATCCCCGAGATGACCGAGGACCCGGCGGCCATCGAGATCAAGTACGGCCAGGGCGCCAAGCCCGGCGACGGCGGCCTGCTGATGGCCTACAAGGTCCTCAAGCTGATCGCCCAGATCCGCGGCGTGCCCGAGTTCGTCGACCTGGCCTCGCCGCCGACCCATCAGACCAAATATTCCATCGAGGAAGCCGTGGCCAAGATGATCCAGTCGATGTCGATGGCCTGGGGATTCCGCGTGCCGGTCTATCCGAAGATCTCGGGAACCAAGACGGCCATGGCGGTGCTGAATAATCTGGCGAGGAACCCTTACGCCGGCGCTCTCTGCATCGATGGCGAGGACGGCGGTACCGGCGCGGCTTACAACGTCTCCATGGACAAGATGGGGCATCCGATCGCCTCGAACATCCGCGACTGTTACCTCGACCTGGTGGCCCAGGGCAAGCAGAACGAGCTGCCTCTGATCGCCGCCGGCGGCATGGGCAAGACCGGCAACCTGGCTGCCAACGCCGCCGCCATGATCATGCTCGGCGCCTCCGCCGTGGACATGGGCAAGCACATCATGCAGGCGGCCGCCTGGTGCTTCGGCGACGAGTACAACCGCTGCAATCTCTGTAACACCGGACGCTGTCCGCGCGGCATCACGACCCAGGATCCGAAACTCTACCGCCGGCTCGATCCGGACGTCGTCGCCCAGCGTGTGGTCGACGTCTTCAAGAGCGCCGATGTCGAGCTGCGCAAGATATTCGCGCCGCTGGGCCGTAGCACCGAGCTGCCCATCGGTATGTCCGACGCTCTCGGCGTCGCGGATGAATCTATCGCAGAGCGCCTGAAAATCTCTTACGTCTGCTGATGATCATCAACGGCAACATAAAAGGCGAGCGCGTCTCTTCCAGAGAAATGGAAGAGCAGATCCAGGACGCCGTCAAAAAAGGCGAACGTTCCTTCACTGTGCACGCCAACGGCCAGCACGGCATCGGCGGACGCATCTGGCCGCAGGATAAAAAGGTCAAGCTAACGGTCGATGGCCCGGTCGGCCAGCGCCTCGGCAGCATGGGGATGATGGGCACCGAGATCCTCGTCAAGGGCAGCACCTCCGACGACGCCGGCTGGATCAACTGCGGCGCCAATATCACCGTGCTCGGCGACGTCACCAACGGCGCCCACAACGCCGGCGCCCAGGGCAAGCTCTATGTACAGGGCGGCGGCGGAGCCCGCTGCGACACAATGACCAAGTTCAATCCGCGCTTCGAGCCGCTGCAGTCGTGGTACTTCCGCGACGTCGGCGACTCCTTCGCCGAGTTCAAGGCCGGCGGCATCGCCGTCGTCTGCGGCGTCGAGCCGCGCAACAAGGACAACATCCTCGGCTACCGCCCCTGTGTGGGCATGGTCGGCGGCACCATATATTTCCGCGGCCCGATCCAGGGCTTCAGCGCCGGCGACGTCAAGCAGATCGAACTCTCCGACGCCGACTGGGATTGGCTGACTACTAATATCAAGCCATATCTCAAGGCAATCGACCGAACCAAATATCTGAAGGAACTCACCGCCGACCGCAACGCCTGGCAGAAGCTCATCGCCCTGACCCCGGCCGAGAAGGCTGAGCGCAAGGGCGCGCGCATGTCGACGACCGAGTTCCGCGAGACCGTCTGGGAGCCGGGCATCGGCAAGGGAGGCATCTTCGGGGAATATATAGACCATCCGCAGACCATCCTGCCGTATGTCACCACCGGCGAGGACCGGCGCTTCAAGCCCATGTGGTACAACGAGAAGTACCTGCCGCCGTGCGCCTACGCCTGCCCGTCGCGGATACCATCGCACAAGCGCGCTTCGCTCATCCGCCAGGGACGCCTCGAAGAGGCGCTGGCTCTGGTACTCGAATACAGCCCCTTCCCCGCGAGCGTCTGCGGCCAGGTCTGCCCGAACCTCTGCATGGACGCCTGCAGCCGCGGCCTCTTCGTCGACAAGCCGCATAACATCAAGCAGATGGGCTCGCTGAGCCTCGAAGTACCCGTGCCGAAAAAGGCTCGCTCCACCGGCAAGACTGTCGCCGTCATCGGCGGTGGCCCCGGCGGCCTTTCTGCCGCCTGGCAGCTGGCCCTGCGCGGCCACAGCGTCGATCTTTACGAAGCCAGCGGCAAGCTCGGTGGCAAGATGGAGATGGCGATCCCGCGCGAGCGTCTGAGCAAGGAAGTCCTGACCAAGGAACTCTCGCGTTTCGCTGAGATCGGCGTCGACGTTCATCTGAACACCAAGGTCAACAGCAAGCTGTTCGGCCAGATTTACAAGGACCATGAAGTCGTCATCATCGCCTCCGGAGCCCACGAGGCCCGCATCATCAAGTTCGAGGGCTGGGAAGAAGTCATCCCCGGAATCGAGTTCCTCAAGGCGATCAACTTCGGCCCGCTGTCGACAGCGAGCCCGAAACTCACATGGCCCGAGGGCACGAACCGCGAAGTCGATTTCAAGGGCGCGAAGGTCGTCGTCATCGGCGCCGGCAACGTCGGCATGGACATCGCCTGCCAGGCCTGGAACCTGGGCGCGGCGGAGGTCAACGCCGTGGACATCCAGCCGCCGGCGAGCTTCGGAGTCGAGCGGGAAGCGGCCGAGGCCAAGGGCACGAAGATCGTCTGGCCGAAGATAACCGAGCGTTACGACGCCAAAAAGAAAAAGCTCCATTTCAAGGACGGCAGCAGCATGGATGCCGACGCCGTCATCATCTCCATCGGTGAGAGCCCGGTGCTCGACTTCCTGCCCGCGGGCATGGACATCGAGCGCGGCTACCTGGTCGTCGATAACAACGGCCAGACATCCGACCCGAAGGTGTTCGCCGTCGGTGACGCCACCCGCCCGGGCCTGATCACCAACGCCATCGGCCAGGGCCGCGTCACCGCCGAAGCGGTCAATGCCCTTATGATGGAATACGACATCGTGCCGGAGATGAAGCAGGTCATCCCCTACGAGAAGATCAAGAGTGTTTATTACGAGGGTGGTCAACCAGAAGAGTTCATGCCCGAGCAGGAAGCCGCCACCTGCATGTCATGCGGCCTCTGCCGCGATTGCGGCATGTGCGTAGCGGTCTGTTACTACGACGCCATCACCCGCGTCGAGCGCGACGGCGACTGGGAATATGTAGTGGATGAAGAGAAGTGTATAGGCTGCGGCTTCTGCGCGGGGACTTGCCCCAGTGGGGTTTGGGAGATGGTTGAGAACGTGTAGCGTATGTGTTCTAAAAGATATAGTGACTATTATTTAATTCAAAGCGAGCAAGTGGCTCGCTTTTTTGATAACTTAAATAATTAAAGTGCCAAACTTGGATAAATAGTAGAAACTCACGGCTTATTAATTTAAACAGTAACAGTTATGAGTCAGATATATGCCTCGAAGCAAAAAAACCACTCAATTTCTTTTGGTGCAAGATACAATATTTGTCTTTGTCACTATTCTTTTCATTTCCTGCTTCGCACTTTTTATTATTCCATGGCTCTTTTCACCAAAACCTACAATGGTAGCACTTTATTTTGATACTTTTCCTCAAAATATTACGTTTAATAGCCCCACGGCTTCTATAAATATTGAATCACATTCCAGTGCTCAAGAAGCAACTTTTCCCATCTCAAAAAGAATCGAATTGCCTGAGCTTAAAGGGGCATTCGGTCTAAAGAAAGAATTTGCTTTGTACCAAGATGATCCTGGAACAAATCTTAATTATGCTATTTATAAACCACAATCTATGGAAAAAGTGGCTTCTATTTTGAAAGAGGATAATCGAATAAATGGAGATTATTTTGATTTTTATTATAACGAGAATAATTTAGCGATTTTACCAATCCAAAATTCCTGCACAGCAAAAATAAACAATTTTTTTATAAGAGACATGCCTCATTCGACAAATCTAATGGCGACAGGAGTTACTAGTTTTAACCCACGAATATTCGTTAGCAACAATAATAATGATCCTTTGGATAAGAGCATCAATTTTAGCAACGAAATAAGAATAGGTGATTCAGAAGATTCTCAAGTTGTGATGACAACGCCTCTAAGCAGTGTTGCTGTTCTAAGCCTTTTTGACTGTTACTTGCTTGATATGAAGGGGCAATACTCTGTAAAAAACTTATTAATAAGTCCAACGGATGAAATGCGGAAAAACAATACGTATATTAGATATGAAGACAAACCCATCGATAAAATATATTTAAGCTGGCTTCTCCGAACAAAAAACGTACCTGCATCTAGTACATATCATTATGAAACAATAACCAGCGATGGCCAGTTAATAATTACAGCGAATAAGACAACTGGCGTCATTTATGTTGGAGATAGTCCGATCGATTTAAAAGGAAAAGAGGTAATCAATTTAACAAAAAGTGGGGGGAAGGCTGTAATCAACATACGCGAAAATAATGATGACCAATATTCTTTAACGATGGAGACTCTCACTAACAATGACGGTAGCTTGAATACAATTATGTTTGATAGCGTGAAGATAAACGAAACTGAAATAATCCCCGATAGATGGAATGCACTTAATGGAGAATTACGAGGATTTATGATAGCTGTTGCAATTGCTGTTAGTGGGACATGGGGACGCTTATTGCTAACTGCTATTCATAATTTGTTTAGAACGTTAAACAACTTTATGATTCGCGGAATATTGACTAACAGCAAGGTGGTATCGCTCAGGTTTAAAGAACTTAGAAAAAAAATAAAGAAAAGATTGGCTGGAAGAAAAGATTAAGTGAATATCTATAATGCATCTATTGTCATTTGAAACGATTGGTGGGCAATAGCCGCTGATCAAACACAAAAGGCTCGACTCGTTTCTTGATCTTCCGGAACTCCGGATGCAGCGGATTGATCAGAACATTACTCTCCTCCGGAACCAGCACCGAAGGCACGAAGAGCAACAGACTTTTGCCGCCGTTCGCCCACCTCGTGCCAATCTCCTGGGTATCGACAACGGGTGGGCTGGACTTCCAGTCCGAAGGAAGGGAAGACTTCTTCACCTTCTTGACTGAAACGCCGTCAGGCAGGTCGAACCGGCAGATACTCAGATCACGCGGCGCCAGAACTATGGGCAGGTGAACAAGGTACTCTAGAGCAGCCAGCGAAGGGCTCGCCGCCGCATATATCACTGGCACGTCTTTTTCATTCCATCGCCCTCCGTGCATCCGCGCGCCGACGCCAGTCGAATCATCAATATATGCAGTCTTGGCGATGCGAAAAAGTTTCACGCCGGCGGCATTGCGATAGCGATTAACTTGAGCATCACGCTAGCTTTCTGAAGATAGTGATGCGCAACAGATTCACTTAAGCAGGAATGCCGTGGGCTATCCGTCCCAGCTCGTCCGTCACCAGCTCCGCTCCAAATCGGGAGGAGAGCAGGTCGATCGGTTTCCTGTCTCCGAGCGGGGCGCTTGGCAGCGACAGCCAGGTGAGGAAGTTCTCCCGGTCTCCAAAGACCTCGGTCCCCATCGCCACAACTTCCGCCACCTGGAGCACATGTTCGCTTACTGCTGGGCTCAGACGTTTTCCAGCGCTATACCTTTGCAGCGTGCGGGGAGTGACGGGCAGCAGTCGCGCCACTCCTGTAAGTGAAAGTGAAAGATACTTCGCAAGATGGCTAGCAGCATCCTTGGTAATACCAGCTCCGCCGAGTTCGACGAAATCCATCCTGGTCAGGAGGTTACGCCCTAATACTTTCTTACCACCGAGTATGTCCGCGACCTGGCTGTACTGCATTATTCCCCCAATAAAAGTGAGTTGCAATGTGTCTATATTTTAACGACAATTGTCGCTAAATGCAATAATGGTTATATGGCTAGCGCCCTTACCGAAGCCTTCGCCGCCCTCTGATCTGCACGAGGCGTAGCTTGTTAAAAGGGGATGATAAAAGGGCGCCTGCGTGAGCAGGCGCCCTTTTATTCTATTTTCATTTACTTATGCGCCGCGTAACTGAATCAACGGGCTACGTATTCGCTATCTAACCGCTGCTCGCGGTTGATCTTTCCAGGGCTACAGCTTCGACCCCACAAACATATCCCAGACACCATTAGCATCGCCGGCCACCAGGTTGGAGGCATTGGAGACGAAGCCCACATAGGCGCCGGAGGCATCGATCGCCGGGTAGTCGCTGTTGCCGTTGGCCTGGTCCCCGGAAGA